>JAHDQF010000080.1 GCA_018433945.1 Proteiniphilum sp.
AGCAGATTGTCGCCAACTGCCACAAACTGCCGGCAGATCATTTCAATCGCTCCCGGATGACAGTAGGAGAGATCGCTCAGGTGTGGGAAGATCTGATCAACCGTCTGTTGCAGCTCAACCCGGGGATGAGGCTGATCTTCACGGTGAGTCCTGTGCGACATCTGAAAGATGGAGTACATGAGAACCAGCTAAGCAAGGCAGTTCTCCTTTTGGCTATTGAACAGCTGCAATCTCTCTTTCCGAAGCAGGTCACCTACTTCCCGGCCTATGAGTTGATGCTGGATGAGCTACGGGATTATCGTTTCTATGGGGAGGAGATGCTTCATCCCTCCCCCCAGGCGGTAAACTATATTTGGGAGTGTTTCACCCGGTCCTGTTTCAGCGAAGAGACAAATGAGGTGAACAGAGAGTGGTCGGCAATCCGTCAGGCATTGGAACACCGGCCCCTGCACCCCGACAGCGACGCTTTCCGTCTCTTCCGGCAGCAGACTGCGGAAAAGCTGGAGGCATTTGCCCGTCGTTATCCTTATATTTCCTGTGATGAAGAACGTCAAAAATTGACTTTGTGAGGAGACCCTTTATGGACTACACCATTCAACAGATCGCTTCAATTTTGCAACTGCCGGCTAAGGCGTTGCATCCGGCCCATATCTCTCTGCTGCTCACGGATAGCCGCAGGCTCACTGATCCGGATGCCACACTCTTTTTTGCGCTTGAAACGCGCAGCAACGATGGCCATAGATATGTCACCGAGCTCTACCGGGAGGGGGTGCGTAATTTTGTGGTGACGAAGATGCTCCCTGAGTGGGCTGCTTTCACCAGGGCCAATTTCCTCAAGGTGAAAAACAGTCTCACAGCCCTGCAGAAGATCGCTGCCTGGCATCGTTCACGCTTCAACATTCCGGTGATCGGTATCACCGGAAGCAATGGCAAGACCATTGTCAAGGAGTGGCTCTACCAGCTTCTGGAGAAAGATTACAACATTACCCGTTCTCCCCGCAGCTATAACTCGCAGATTGGTGTGCCCCTGTCGGTATGGCAGCTGGATGAGAAGAGTGAGTTGGGCATCTTTGAAGCAGGCATCTCGCTACCGGATGAGATGGAACCACTGGAGACAATGATCAGGCCCACCATTGGTGTCCTGACCAAGATAGGGGAGGCCCACCAGGAGAACTTCACCTCTCTCCAGCAGAAATGCATGGAGAAGCTGGAGCTATTTGTCAACTGTGACGTTTTTATCTTCGATGAAGACAATGAACTGGTGTCACGATGCGTCGACCTGATGGTGCTCTCGCAGAAATCATTCTCCTGGTCGAGGAGCAACCGCGATGCACCGCTCTTCATTTCAGCAATAGAGAAGAGCGAAGAGCGGACGCTGATCCGTTACTCTTTCCTCAACTTTGAATACGCTTTTCAGATTCCTTTTACCGATGAGGCTTCGATTGAGAATGCCATCAACTGCCTGGCGGTGGCACTCTACCTGCATGTCTCACCCACAGAGCTATCGGAAAGAATGCGGCAGCTAGAACCGGTGGCCATGCGGCTGGAGTTACGCAAGGGTAAACAGGCGTGTCTCATCATCAATGACACCTATAACTCCGACATCAACTCCATCCGTATCGCGCTCGATTTTCAGCAGCAGCGTCGTATGGAGCGCTCCCTGACCAAGACGGTGATCCTCTCCGACATACTGCAAAGCGGATTGTCGCCCCGTTCTCTCTACCGGCGTGTGGCGGAACTGACCGAGCAGGCGGGGATTGATAAGCTGATTGGCATCGGACCGGAGATAACGGCCAATGCGGAGCTTTTCGCACTGCGGGAAAAAGTGTTTTTTCCCACTACCGATGAGTTTATCCGGTCAGGCTTGTGGAAATCGTTTCGTGGAGAGTTGATCCTGTTGAAAGGGGCGCGTAAATTTCACTTTGAAAGGATCTGCGCACTGTTGGAGGAGCGTATTCATGAGACACAGCTGGAGGTGGACCTGGATGCAGTGGTGCACAATTTCAACTTTTATAAGTCGAAACTGCCACCACACACCAAGCTGGTCTGCATGGTGAAAGCCAATGGCTATGGTGCGGGTGCTGTGGAGATTGCCAAAACACTGCAGTATCATCGCTGCGATTACCTGGCCGTTGCGGTGGCAGAGGAGGGTATTCAACTCCGAACGGAAGGCATCACCCTGCCGGTGATGGTCCTCAACCCAGAGGTGAACGGCTTTGAGGAGCTCTTCACGCACGATCTGGAGCCGGAGGTCTATAACTTCCGTATCCTGGAGGCCTATATCAAAGAGGCCGAAAGGAGAGGCATTACCGGCTACCCTATTCATCTGAAGATCGATAGCGGCATGCATCGCCTGGGCTTCCTGCCTGAGCAGATACCGGCGCTGGCCACAAGGCTGGCTGCGCAGAAAGGGTTGAAAGTGCTCTCCGTCTTCTCTCATCTGGCTGCCAGCGAGAGCTGGGTATTCGACGATTTCACCCACCAGCAGATGGAGAGTTTCCGCCGGTCAGCCAACGCCATTGAAGAGGCATTGCAATACCGGGTATGGAAGCATATCCTCAATTCCGCCGGGGTGGAGCGTTTTCCCGCTGCAGAGTGGGATATGGCGCGGCTGGGGATCGGTCTCTATGGGATCAGCGCCAGTGGTCTTCAGGGGCCGAGGAATGTATGCACCCTTCAAACAACCATTCTTCAGATCAAGGAGGTACCAGCCAACGAAACCATCGGTTATGGCAGAAAGGAGATGCTGGCACGAAATGCACGAATTGCCACCATACGATTTGGTTATGCCGATGGTCTGAGCCGGCAGTTTGGCAACCGCAGAGGGAAGGTGCTGATCAACGGGTTGCCGGCACCTATCGTAGGGGATGTCTGTATGGATCTCTGCATGGTGGATGTGACCGGTATCCCTGCCCGGGAGGGCGATGTGGTGATTCTCTTTGGGGAGGAGCTCCCGGTCGTTGAACAGGCTGAATCAATCGGCACCATTCCCTATGAGATACTCACTTCGGTATCTCCCCGTGTGAAAAGGATCTATATCAAGGAGTAATGTGTGACAAGGAAGAATCTCTGCTTCCTGTTGTCGGTGAACCTGTCTGCATAAAAAAAACAACCCGATCAGAAGATCGGGTTGTTTTAGAATTTATCAGTCCTGAATCCTGTGCTTAGTCTACAAAGAAGATAGCAACACGGTTCCAGTCGTTTTCAGCATAAGGTTGTTCGGTATCACCCTTCCAGTCGATAGAGATGCGATTGCTGTCGATTCCGTACTCGTTGGTCAGTGCATCTGCAACGGCTCTTGCACGTTTTTCAGAAAGTGCCCAGTTGTATTCGGGTGTACCGGTCTGAGCATCTGCGTAAGCTACGATGTTCACCTTGGCATCCGGGTTGGCTTTCATATACTCAGCTGTGTTGTATATGCTAACCTGCTGACCCTTGTCGATCGTGGCAGAGTTGATGCGGAAGAACACTACGTTGGGTATATAAACTTCCTCATTGACTACGGTGGTCGGCTCTACTTCAGGGCACTCGGGGCAGGACTCCGGTCTGAGTCTCAGCTCTTCATTTTCAGCACGCAGCCGGTTGATCTGGCTGTTCAGGTCGTTGATCAGGTTGTAGTCCATCAGCTCGGCAGGAGTGAAATCCTGTTTGCCGCCCAGACCAAACTTGATACCGGCAGTACCGGTGAATTTGCTGTCATATTCAAAATCTCCTCCTAAACCACTGCCATCAAATGTTTCCTGCATTACTCTCCATCCCAGTTCAACGAAGAGCGCCACACTTTTTGAGAGCTGGAAATTGTTGATCAAACCAACATTCAATGTCTGGTTTTGATTCTTGAACAGGTCTTCGTCAGGGTTGGGTTTTTCCCAGTCTTCATCAAGTCCGTACATGTAACCAATTCCCAGGTAAGGGATGAGGCTATACACTCTGTCAGGATTGTATGTACCCCAGGCGTTGATGATGTTGTACATCAAATCGACATGGCCGCCGAGCCAGTTCTGTTCGGGATCAATTCCTGTCGCTACATGTTTGATGTTACCACCGTCGATCACCACACGGGCTCCCCAGTTGGGTGAATTCCAGCGTCCGAATTCCAGTTGGCCCATCCATCCCAAACGATCTCCGAAACTTGCATCGGCATCGTTTTCACCTTTTGTCATGTAGAGGTTTGTTCCACCGCCGATACCCATATACCAGTTGTCACTACCTTTGTTCTTCAGGTACACCGTACCCTCAGAAACATTTTGAACTTCCTGCGCACCGATGCTAAAAGCAACAAGTGCCGAAAATAAAAGTAAACTAAACTTTTTCATAAATTTACATTCTAATTAAACATTCAATTAAACATTTGCGTTTTTACAATAACTCGATATTCTTCGTTTCCAACGGTTGTACTGCTCTTGGTACTCCATTCATTTGTTATTCTATAACACTTCTGTTATAAAATTGTTCGCAGAAAGATGGCATCAATGGCATCAATTCCCTGTTCAATATGCAATCTGCTTCCGCTGAAGCAGATAAAATTAAGTTTACAAATATAAAACTTAAATATTATATAATCTTGTTTTTCTGATAGTTTTTTTCAATAAATCTGTTCGAACGTCCATTGTTCAACTCTTTCTGCCATATTCCAGACAGCAGGTGCGGACTCATTTAACCCAGGTAGCTCTTCAGAAGCTTGCTCCGGGAGTCCTGACGCAGCCTTCGAATTGCTTTCTCCTTGATCTGCCGGACCCGCTCGCGGGTGAGTTGGAACTTGTCGCCGATCTCCTCGAGTGTCATCTCCTGACAGCCGATGCCGAAAAACATCTTGATAATTTCACTCTCTCTTTCAGTAAGGGTTGAGAGCGCACGGTCGATCTCTTTTTGCAACGATTCGTTGATCAGTGTACGGTCTGCAATGGGTGCATCGTCGTTTACCAACACATCCAGCAGGCTGTTGTCCTCACCTTCCACGAATGGAGCATCCATCGAGATATGCCGCCCTGATACTTTCAGTGAATCGGTCACCTTATCCACGGTGATATCCAGCTCTGTAGCCAGTTCCTCTGCGGAGGGACGCCGTTCGTTCTCCTGTTCAAATTTCTGAAATGCCTTGTTGATCTTGTTGAGTGAGCCCACCTGGTTGAGTGGCAACCGCACGATGCGCGACTGTTCTGCCAGGGCCTGCAGAATCGACTGGCGGATCCACCATACCGCATAGCTGATGAATTTGAAACCACGGGTTTCATCGAACTTCTCTGCAGCTTTGATCAACCCCAGGTTTCCCTCGTTGATCAGGTCGGGCAGACTGAGCCCCTGGTTTTGGTACTGTTTGGCTACCGACACCACAAATCGCAGATTCGCCCTGGTGAGTTTTTCCAGTGCCTGCCGGTCGCCTTTCTTGATCGCCTGTGCCAGCTCAACCTCCTCCTCCACAGTGATCAGATCCTCACGTCCAATCTCCTGAAGATATTTGTCGAGTGATGCGCTCTCACGATTGGTGATCGATTTTGTAATTTTTAGTTGTCTCATCTCTATATTTCGATTCTACTGAATTTTTTTTAGTTGAAGCACTTGGGGGCGCAAAAGTACAAAAAAAATTTGTATCAATGGCATCCTGCCCCCACCTGCCAAGTATATAGCAAAGGAATCTGGCATTGAAGCCTAATCCCTTTGCTATAGAAACGTTATTTGGTTCCTTTTTGTTACTGAAAAAGGACGAATTAACCTTTCTTAACCTCTTGTTGTTAGTCAGTTGTCAGATCAATAGCAATATACTGGGTTCTTCCGTTAGGGGGATAAAATCCAGCTACCAGGAGTACTTTATCCTGCCGGTTACTGGTGGCAGCAACAATGTGAGAAATATCGCTCTCGCTGTTTACCGGTGTATTGTTCACGCGCATGATGATAAATCCTTTGTTGATGCCATTTTTTCTGAAAAGCCCCTTGCTGTCGACACTGACCACTTCAACGCCGCTGGAGATACCCAATTTCCGTTTTGTTTCCTGGGGAACCGGTTTGAAAGTAGCTCCCAGTTTGCTTACTGCATCGGTACTGCGGATAATATCGGTGCTCCCTTCCTCGTTTCTAAGTTCCACATTGAACTTAAGCTCCTTGTCGTTGCGATCGACCGTTACACTGATCTTGTCACCGGGCCTATATTTATTCAGCTGAATCTGCAATTCTGCGAAATTACGGATAGGAACATTATTAATAGCGGTGATTATGTCACCCTTTTGAATTCCTGCCGCTTTGGCAGCACTGCGATCGCTGAAATCTTCCACAAGTACTCCTTTTATCTGCGACAGTTCTCGGGCTCTCTCGGGATCTTGGCGTCGGATGCCCTCAATATTGGGAACCTGAATACCCAGCACAGGACGCTGTACAGCACCATATTCCTTCAGGTCGGAAGCAACCTTTCCTGCAATGGAGATGGGCACGGCAAAAGCATATCCGGTGAAATTACCGGTCTGGGAATAGATGGCGGTGTTAATACCGACCAGTTCCCCTTTTGTATTTACAAGTGCACCGCCGCTGTTACCGGGGTTTACAGCTGCATCTATCTGGATAAACGACTGGATACCCAAGTCTCCTCCCATCACGTTACTCCTGTTTTTGGCACTCACAATACCGGCAGTGACGGTAGAGGTGAGGTTGAAGGGATTACCCACCGCCAGTACCCATTCTCCTACCTTTAATGCATCGGAGTTACCGAAAGTAAGATAAGTGAAGTTGTCTCCTTCAATTTTCAGCAGTGCAATATCGCTCATTTTGTCAGAACCGATTACTTTGGCTGTAAATTCGCGATTATCATTCAACGTAACCGAAACCTCCGTAGCACCTTCCACAACGTGGTTGTTGGTAATGATATAGCCATCCTTGGAGATGATCACACCCGATCCGTAGCCCACCTGCTCACGAGGTCTTGCTGGAGCGCGGTCGCCAAATCCGAAGAAAAAATCAAACGGATCAAAATAGGGTTGCATGGTGACGGACTTTGTTTTCACATGCACCACACCATCTACTGACCGGGCAGCAGCCTCCGTGAAGTCGGGAAACCCTTCATCTGTGGTGAGGCTGGTAAGCACCATGTTCTTATCCTGGCCGAAAGAGTTGGCAAGCATACCTATCTTCTCCGTGGCAGGGTTGTCAGCGTAGTCTGAGAAGGCTTTTCCTTCTTTTTCGCTGATCAGGTGATATCCAAACAGTGTGGTGACTGAACTCAAAATTGCAACCAGGACAATTGCAACTACTTTTTTTGTGTTACTTGTATTCATATTGTTGGGTTTTAAGTTTGTTGCTGTTTCTCATTGCAGCAAATGTAACACAAAAATTATACAGAAAGAGAACCGTAACTGTGGCTTTTAACACTTTTAACGGAATGATAATCCGATTAACCCGATTTAACCGGGCTAAAGGGATCTTTATTTGGTTACCACTGACAAGATGACATCTTTAAGCGCTGTTCAACGCCGGTATCTGTTTCTCTTGTTGGCATATCGCCGGAAACGGAAGTTGTTGAAAGGCTGGAAGAGATCGTACAGCAGCAGGTTTAGATGGTACCCCACGCCATCCAGCAGCCTGCCGGCCCGGTTGAGCACCCGCCACTGAATCCCGTAGCGTATCAGAAAGAGGAGAAGAGCGATAGCGGTGAGCAGCCAGGAGGCGGTGTAAATGCTCAGACCAATCGTGAGCGTCAGCATCAGATAAAAAGCATAGCGAGTGAAGCTCTCCAGGCTTAGCAGTAGAGGGCCCACCCCACGATGGTATTGTTTTGTATAGAGATACTTCGATTTCAGCGAGCGCCAGGTGAAGAAGTTGTCCACACCCTCTGTTTCGGTCACGCTCTCGGGTGAAAGCACCACACCGGTGGGTACACCACGGGCAATCCGGTTGATATACAGATCATCCTCACCGCCATCAATGTGCAGAATGGAGGAGAATCCTTTGTGGCGGAAAAAAAGCTCTTTCCGGTAGCCCATGTTGCGACCGATACCCATAAAAGGGTGGCCCAGCAGTGCCATGGAGAGAAATTTGAGGTGATGCATCAGATTGTCGAACCGAATGAACCGATGCATCTTTGTCTTCTTGTCAATGTTTATCCGGCTGAATCCCAGCAGGATCTCCTTCCCTTGTGCAAAAGCTCTGCCATACTCCCTGATCCAATGAGCTGTGCAGGGCCTGCAGTATGCCTCGGTGAAGAGGAGATGCTCATGCTTTGCAGCCTTGATGCCGATTGTAAGCGCCAGCTTCTTCTCATCGAGACTGTCTGCGTCATCGGGAACGTAAGTGTGGTAAAGGTGTGGATATTTGAGGGAGGCAGCGTTCAGCACCGTGTCAGTCTCATCGGTGGATCCACTGTTGACCACAATCACCTCGTAGTCGGGATAATCCTGTTCCAGAATGAATGGCAGGTTCTCTGCCAACTCTTCCGAGCTGTTTTTGGAGGGAATGATCACCGAGATGGGAGGCAGTGCTGCACCGGGATGAGGTGAAGCTTCTTGTTTTTTTTGATGACGGTAGGGCTTGTTGTAAACCACGAGGTAAAAGAGTATCTGTACCAGAAAGAGGAGGAACAGCGAACCAATGAGGATCCACATGGTAGGCGTAAACCCGGCAATGAGTTGGGAGAGGTATTCCATGTGACTGGGTTTATATTTTGTCGGAGAAGCGGGAGGCAGGGATCTCTCTGCAGTTGTATGTAGAGGCCATGGTCTCACCGTAGGCACCTGCCGAGCGGATCGCAATCAGATCGCCCCGTTGTGATTCGTTCAGCAAGAAGTCTTGCGCAAACACATCGCTCGACTCGCAGATGGGGCCCACCACGTCGTAATGGGTGTATGGCTTCTCCGAACTGATGTTCTCAATATGATGGAATGCCTGGTAGAGTGCCGGGCGGATCAGCTCCGTCATGCCGGCGTCCACGATCAGAAACTTCTTTTGAATGCCCTCTTTCAGGTAGATCACCCGTGTGATCAGGGAGCCACAGGGGGCCACCACCGAACGTCCCAGCTCGAAGTGGAGCGTTTGTTCCTCTTCCAGCTTGAGGTACTTCTCGAAGAGCCGGAAGTAGGACTCAAAATCGGCTACAGGACAGTGGTTGGGGTGCTGGTAGTTGATCCCCAGGCCACCTCCCACATTGATCACCGGCAGGGCGATGCCTTGTGTGTGGAACCACTCCCGCAACTCCAGTACTTTCACGCAGAGATCCTCAAACGAGGAGAGGTCGGTGATCTGGGAGCCGATATGAAAATGAATGCCGATCAGGTTGATGTGGCCACTCTCGGCGATCATTCGCAGTGCGGCAGGCAGGTCCTGTTCATTGATGCCGAACTTGTTCTCGTTCAGCCCGGTGGTGATGTAATGATGGGTGTGGGCATCTACGTTGGGATTGATGCGCAGTGCCACCGGTGCACACTTGCCCCTCGCAGCGGCCAGTTGGTTCAGCACCTTCAGTTCAGCCAGCGACTCCACGTTAAAGCAGAAGATGCCGTTGTCGAGTCCGATCAGGATCTCCCGGTCTGTCTTACCTACGCCGGCAAAGGCAATCTTTTCGGCCGGGAAGCCACACGCCAGCGCCCGCAGGATCTCGTTGCCACTCACACAGTCAGCACCGAAGCCGTAGGAGGCGATCAGTCGCAGGATCTCCGGGTTGGCATTGGCCTTGATGGCGTAGTGGACGTGATATGGCTTGCCGCCGGTCTCTTGCCTGATGATGTTGAGCGTCTCGCGCAACAGTGTCATGTCGTAATAATAGAACGGTGTTTCGAACGCTTCAAATTGCTCTGTGGGAAAGATTCCTTTGATCATCTTCGTAGGGTTTGTTTGGGGGTTATTGCGCACCGGGTGGACAATACCGGGGAGGTACGCCACTCATTGGGTGACAAAAATAGCGTTTTTTCTTCGTTTTTTTTACATTTCGGTCAAAGAAATTGCCTCTGCCAGCTTCTCTTCCATGGGCAGGGAGGCATCGATCCAATGGATGGTGAAGCCGCGTCGTTCCATTCCCCTGAACCATGTCATCTGTCTTTTGGCAAACTGATGGATGGCAATCTCCAACTGGCGCCTCATCTCCTCACGGGAGAGAACCCCGGTTAGATGGAGCGTGACAAATTTGTACTCCAGTCCATAGTAGATCAGGTCGTTGGGTGTGATTCCCTCCTCGAGCAACTGCTGCACCTCTTCGATCATCCCCTCCCGGAGACGTGCCTCCAGCCGGCGACTGATCCGCTCCCGCCGCAGCTCGCGGTCGATCTGCAGCCCGATGATGATGCTATCGATGGGCGGGTAAGCTGCCTGGCTGGGATCCTGTCGTGACCGGTAGTCGGCAATCTCGATGGCGCGGATGGCTCGTTTCTTCGTATCGGTGTCGGTGCTGTTGTGAAGAGGAGCATAACTACGCAGTAACGCTGTCAGTTCGGCAAGTGATTTCTGTTCGAGGCGCTCTCTCAGCTCCCTGTTGGGAGGCACCTCGGGGAGATGGTAGCCTCGCAGTACCGATTCAATGTAGAGGCCGGTACCGCCACAGAGGATCGGTTGCCTGCCGCGGCTGCGGATATCCTGATAGGCGGCATGGAAGTCCCGCTGATAATCGAACAGCGTATATTTGTCGCCCGGCTCCCGTATATCGATCAGGTGATGAGGGATGGTGTTGCTACCGAGGGTATATTCACCCAGGTCCTTGCCGGTGCCGATATCCATGCGGCGGTAGAGCTGGCGCGAGTCGCCGCTGATGATCTCACCGTTAAGGATGGCAGCCAGCTGTGCGGCAAAAGCTGTTTTGCCGCTGGCGGTGGGACCAAGGATGGTGATCAGTTTCTGCGGCATGGCGATTACCGGGAGTGCTGCTTACCAGCTCCCACCGGCGCCTCCTCCGCCGAAGCTGCCACCGCCACCGCCGCCGAAACCGCCAAAGCCACCGCCACCGCCGAACCCACCAAAGCCACCGCCACGGCGGTTACCACCCATGATCGGTGGAAAGAAAACAGGCGGGTGGCTGCCTCCATGGTGACCTTCGCTGTCGATATGCTGGTCACCCACGCCAGATATGAATGCAAATAGAACAAGGATGCCGATAACCAGGATGATGATTGCCAGCAGGGGGATCCCCTCTTCCTTCTCTTCCTTCTCTTCCTCCTCGGCGGAGAACTCGCCCGAGAGGCGTGCAATCATCTCATCCACCGCAGCATTGACACCTCCGAAATAATCCTCCTCCATGAAGTAGGGGATCATCACGTTACGCACGATGCGGCCTGCATAGGCATCGTTGATACGTGCCTCCAGGCCATAGCCTGTAGCAATGAACGCCTCACCACGTCTGTTGCCTCGTTTCGGCCTGATCAGTATCACCGCGCCGTTGTTCTTGCTTTTCTGTCCCACCTGCCACTTCTCTCCCAGCCGGAAGGTGAAGTCGGAGGGAGCATACCCGCCAAGGTCATCTACCGTCACCACGTAGATCTGTGTGGAGGTGGAGTCGTGGTAAGCCCGCAGCTTCTGTTCCAGCGCGCTGTTGGCGGCATCAGTGAAAACTCCCGCAAAGTCATTCACCAGCCGGTAGGGAACCATCGGCTCCGGAATCTCCTGAGCTGCCAGTGACCAGGTAAAGAAGATCAAGAGGGGGAGGATACGCGCACTACTCTTCCAGGATAACATCATCGCTCAGTTCATTTATGTCGTTTTCCAATACCGGATATTGTGCCCTGATCAGTTCTCCCACCTTTTCCACACCACGGCAAATGCCGTCGGCGATTCTTCCCTCACGGAAGAATGAGAGCATCTCTTTCAGCACCTCATCCCAGAAATCTTTTTGTGTGGCGTCATGGATGCCGCTGTCACCCCAGATCGCTGCCTTGTGGTCGGTCGGAGAGACAAAAATCAGCACACCATTGCGCTGCTCGGTTGCTTCCATCTTCAGCTGTGTGAACTTACGGAAGGCCGCTTCCAGTGGGTCTCCTTTGCATTGCCGGGCTACACATACGCGGATCTCACCCGAGGTATTGTGTTCGGCACTGCGGATTGCTTCTCTGATCTGTTCCAGTTCTGCTTTGTTCAGCATGGCGCGCGTTTTTTATCTGTGGGTTTAAAACGCTACCTGAGGGGCAGATTGTGCTTCAGGTATCGCCTCGAAATAGGCTTTCGGCTCAAACTTGAACCATTTGGCATAGATTACCTGCGGAAACTTACGAATATAGGAGTTATAATCCTGTGCAATCTGGTTGAACTTATTGCGTTCTACCGAGATGCGGTTTTCCGTACCTGCAAGCTCATCCTGTAAAGCCAGAAAGTTCTGGTTGGCCTTCAGCTCCGGATAGTTTTCCTGAATCAGCAGCAGCTGCCCGAGTGCCTGGCTCAGTTGGTTCTGTGCCTGTTGGTACTCCTGCAGGCTCTCTGCCGTAAGGTTTTCAGGGCTTACCGTGGTTTGTGTAGCTTTTGCCCTGGCTTCGGTCACCTGCGTGAAAGTCTCCTGTTCGTGGGTGGCATATCCCTTTACTGTGTTCACCAGGTTGGGAATCAGGTCGGCACGACGCTGATAGGCATTCTGCACATTGCCCCACTGGGCAGTGACCGCTTCCTGTTTTTCAACCATGTTGTTATAGCCCTGGCATCCTGTCAGTGAGATGGCACCGGCAATGACCAATAAAATGTAGAATAGCTTTTTCATTTTGTGCTGTTTTAATAACGCTGTCTTTTTTCTTTTGAATTGGAAATGAATGAATGCAAAGATATGAAAATATATTGAGGCATCCTACCTCTTTCAGCTTCGCTATTTCATGATCATTCCCGGACAAGGGGGTTGTTACATCAGGAAAAGGTTTTGTTGTCGTGATTTTTTGGGTGATGCTTTTTTATATATCTTTGTAAACCTGTAGAGGGTTCTGTTTGTTGTCTAACTTTCTGAGACAAAATGAGAAGAGTATCTTCCAGTCAAAATAATGCTTATGAGAGTTCACAATTTACTGTTGACAATCACACTTTCACTTCTTGCCGTTTCTGCTGTCAGAGCGGGAGAAGGAGTTGCCGTTGCCGCTGTCACGCTGGGAAGTGCAGATAGCACCGACCTGTTTTATGACATCACCGACATCAGCCGGCAGATTGAGGAGCAAACAACCAGGCAGTTACAAGAGCGTTGGGCTGCAGCTCTCCAGAATCCGGTCATCGGCGTGGAGCTGTCGCAATCGGGCATTCATCGGGATTCTCTTCGTTTTGTGAATCCTCTTGATTCACTCTACCCTCGAAATGAAAATGGCATTCTGATGCTGCCTCCGCCTTCCAACATGACTTTTTCATTGACCGGGATGACTTTTCGTGATACCCTCTTTTACAATCCGCTATTTTTACCCATGATATTCACGGGTAAGATACTGCCTCGCGATCTCTCATTCTACTCTGTTGATGAGGAGCCTTACCGGGGTTTGCTGATCCCGAAAGAAAAAACATTTGCTCCTGAACTGCAGCATGCCGATTTTGTGCGGGATGTGCGGCGCAACTATTACCGGAACTATCCCGACAGGATCCGCTATTCGGTAGCCAGTTTCGATACCATCCCGCGTGTGGAGAGTGATGATGCGATTGTCCGGGAGACCTTCAATCCTTTCAGGGAGCTGATCAAAACAGAGACCACCTATTCCCTCAATACCCCTGAAATTGAGGTGGCTACCATCGCCAGAAAGTATTGGATTCATGAGGGGGAACACTCCTTTCAGTTCGCACAGAACTACTTCTCTAATAACTGGCACAAGGGAGGTACCAGCAATCTGAATTTCAATAGTTACCAGGTGATAAAAGCCAATTACCAGAAAAATAAGATACGATTCAACAACACGCTCGAGTGGCGGCTCTCTCTGTTCAATGCCCCCGATGATACGGTGAGGAACTATCGTATCGGTAACGATCAGATTCGTTACTACAGTGATTTTGGTTTTGACTCATTTGTGAAAAGATGGTCATACTCCATGAACATGGAGGTCAAATCGCAGTTGTTCAATAATTTCAATTCCAATTCTGATGATCTTCGCTCCGCTTTCCTGGCTCCTTTATATGTAAATGCGGGTGTGGGTTTAAAGTATGACCTGGACAAGAAATCGAAGAATGTGCGCTACCGCAGAGTGAGGTTGGCGCTAAGTCTGTCACCGGTATCAATCAATTACAAATATGTGGGGAATGATGCGGTAGATGTAAAACGTTACGGTATATCGGAAGATCGCAGGTCACTTCTGGACATCGGTTCCACCATCACCTCCATCTTAAAGTATAATTTCAACCGGTATGTTTCATGGGATTCCCGATTCACCTATTTTACCAGCTACGAGAAAGTGGTGTCGGAGTTTGAGAACAGCCTGAACATGGCACTGAGCAATGCGTTCTCCACCCGGCTGTATCTCAATGTCCGTTTCGATGATGGTGTGCCTGCAGATCCCGATTTCAAATATTGGCAGGTGAATCAGACGCTCAGCTTTGGCCTGAATTACAAGTGGTGATCTCAAAGGAAACAGCTCTCCTCCGGAAAAGAAAATCCATTGAGGAACGCTCTAATTCCCATTCTCTTTTTGCCTTGTAGCTGCAGCTCTGTGATCCGTATGAAACCGTCGCTGACCGCAACATCCAGGAAAGAGCTGTTGTCGGTACGAATGGTCCCGGGCTTCAGTGTGTGACTTTTCCCAGTCACTTTCTCGGCGGTAAAGAGCTTGAATCGAAGGGGTTCCGCTTCATTCTGTGTGGGTAACTCGGTCCATGCTGCGGGGTAAGGGGAGAGACCCCGGATCAGGTTGTAAACCCTTTCCTTGCTGCTGTTCCACGCTACGCGGCAGGTCTCTCTGACAATCTTGGGCGCACTCCTGAGCTCTATGTTTTCTGCCAGCAACTCCTTTTGTGATATCGCATGGACTTTCCCCTCAACGATGGCATCAACGGTTCTGACTACCAGATCAGCACCCATTGCCATCAGCCGGTCGTGCAGTGAGCCGGCATTCTCCTCTTCCTGAATGGGGGTCTTCTCCCGGAAGATGATCTGGCCGGTGTCAATCTCATGCGTGAGAAAGAAAGTGGTGACACCGGTCTCTTTCTCCCCGTTGATCAAGGCCCAGTTGATGGGTGCGGCACCACGGTATTGCGGCAGGAGTGAGGCATGCAGGTTAAAGGTCCCCAGCGGTGGCATGTTCCACACCACCTCAGGCAGCATCCGAAAGGCGACCACGATCTGCAGGTCGGCCTTCAGTGCTTTCAGTTGCGCCAGGAAAGCCGGATCCTTGAGGTTGACCGGCTGCAGGATGTGCAGTCCCCTGCTCATGGCATACTGCTTTACTGCTGATGATTGTAACTTGTACCCTCTGCCTGCCGCCTTGTCGGGCATGGTGATCACCCCCACCACGTGATAGTTGTTTTCAACCAGGGCATTGAGCGACTCCACCGCAAATTCGGGAGTGCCCATGAAGACGATTCGCAACGATTCTTTCGTGATAGTTTTCATACGCTTATTCATCGGTGTCAGAATAATTTTGGAGCAGTACCTCGCGGTATGCGTTGAAGACAGATGATTGCGAGAGGATACCCATGTAGACCCCCTTGCTGTCAACCACCGGCAGGTTCCAAGCTTTGGTGTTTTCGAAACAGGCCATCACCTCCTCCATGGTAGAGGAGATCTCTACCTTCGCGGGTGCTCCAACCATGAACTTCTCCACCGTGAAGCGGTCGTACAGTTCCGGCCGGAACATTATGTTCCGGATGTCATTGATCAGAACCATCCCCCGCAGCTTGCCTTCATCGTCAACAACCGGGAAGATGTTGCGTGTTGAGTTGGAGATCACTTTCACCATCTCCCCGAGGGTATAGTTCGGCTTCACTGTAGGGATATCTCTTTCCAGCAGATCCTCCACTTTCAGGAAAGTGAGTACTGCCTTGTCCTTGTGATGGGTGATCAGCTCACCGCGCTTTGCCAGGCGGATGGCGTAGATGCTGTGTTTCTCGAACATCAGAATGGTCACGTAGGAGACCAGTGAGATAATCATCAGAGGGAGAAAAAGGACGTACCCACCGGTAAGCTCGGCGATCAGGAACGTACTGGTGAGAGGTGCATGCATCACACCAGCCATCACACCAGCCATCCCCATCAGTGCGAAGTTCTCTTGTGGCAGGTAGGTGGTGTAGCCCAGTTGGTTGAGCGTGTAAGCATAGACAAACCCGGCGATGCATCCCAGAAAGAGGGTGGGGGCAAAGACGCCGCCGGTACCGCCGCCGCCGTTGGTGGCAGTGGTTGCGAACACCTTGAAGAGGATCACCATCAGGAGGAATGCCACGATTGCCCATCTGCTTTCCAGGTTGTAGAAGAAGCTCTCGTTGGTTAGATTGTGAAACCCGTCGCCGGTCGCCAGCAAGGTGTTGATGGTGTTGTAGCCCTCCCCGTAAAGTGGGGGGAAGAAGAAGATCAGCACGCTCAGTATTCCTCCACCCAGCAGGAATCGTTTCCATTGTGTCAGCCCGTGAAAGATCTCCTCCAGCCAACTCATGACACGTATCACGTAGAGGGCGAGGAACCCGCAGAGGATGCCCAGCACAATCACGTAGGGGATACGGCTCAGCAGGAAGGGATCTACCTGCGAGTAGGCGAACATGGCGTCCATGCCGGTGAGCAGGTAGGAGACGGTGGTGGCTGTGACAGCGGTCACCAGCAGTGGCAGGATGGATGACATGGTAAGGTCGAGCATCAACACCTCGATGACGAAGAGGATCCCGGCAATGGGGGCCTTGAAGATCCCGGCGATGGCACCGGCGGCACCGCAACCCACCAGGATCATCAGGCTGTGTTGTTCCAGCCTGAAGAGGCGTCCGAGGTTGGAGCCGATGGCTGAGCCGGTGAGTACGATGGGGGCCTCAGCACCCACCGATCCGCCGAATCCGATGGTGATGGAGCTGGCTATCAGTGAGGTGTAGATGTTATGTGGTTTGATGCGGCTCTTGCGTTGTGAGATGGCATACAATATCTTGGTCACCCCGTGGCTGATATCGTCCTTCACCACATACTTCACGTAGAGGCCAGCAATCAGGATCCCTACGATGGGTAAGAGCAGATAGGAGAAATTGAGGTTGTCACGGCTGAAGTTCTCGGTCAGGAACACCTGGAGGAAGTGGATGGAGCTTTTCAGCAGCCAGGCTGCCACTGCGGTGATACTCCCCACCAGGAAGCTGACAAACACCAGGAAGTGACGCTCCTTGATGTGGGAGTCGCGCCACAACAGCAACTGATTGAAGATTGTATTGATTTGCATCGGCAATGACTATACTGTTCAGAGTCCGGATGCAAAGATAAACAAATTCTTCACTTTCGGACAATCTGAATGGTGCCGTTTCGTGTCAGTCGGATAATGGAAGAGGTTTTGCTATCGGTTTGCTCTTTTTGCCGGTATTTAACCACATAGTCCACCCCCTCAATGATTTCTCTGCTGATCTGTGAGAAACGGGAGGGTGTAGGCTGACCACTGATGTTGGCTGATGTGGAGACGATCGGCTTGCGGAATTGCTTGCATAGCTCGCGGGAGAAGAGCTCATGGGTGATGCGAATTCCGATGGTACCATCGGCAGCGATCAGTGCTGGTGCCAGGTTGCGTGCTCCCTCATAGATGATGGTGAGCGGCTTGTCGGCCAATTCGATCAGGTCCCACGCAATGTCGGGCACCTCCTGCACATAGGTCTGCAGCTTTGCCGGATTGTCGAGCAACAGCAGCATCGACTTGCTGTCGTCGCGCTGTTTGAGCTTGTAGATTTTTTTTACTGCCTCCTCATTGGTGGCATCACAGCCGATGCCCCAGATGGTATCGGTGGGATAGAGGATCATTCCGCCGTTTCTCAGTACCTCACACGCTTTTCTGATATCTTCCTGCATGCTTAACTTTCTACAATAAAAAAATGACAACAATATTTTAATCGTGGTTGATCAGTTGCATCACGCTCACATCGGTAAAAGTGTTGTCCTCTCGGATCCAATCTTTCAACACTCCCGCCACCTCGAACCCTGCCTTTTTGAACAAAGCTTCACTGGCAAGGTTGTGAATCGGAACAAAGGCATAGAACTGCCTGAGATGGAGAAAACGAAACGCATACTCCTTCAGCAGTTGCAATGCCTGAAGCCCGTAACCTTGTTGTCGTTCCGATGCTTCCACCAGGATGCCTACGGCGGCTCTGAAGTGAAAAGGGTCAAAATCGTAGAGATCGGCTGCACCGATGGTTCTCTCCTGCTCCTTGAGTGTGATCATCAGACGCAACTGACGGTCACTGTAGATATCCTGATTCGATTCGGCCAGGTATTGCCGCAGGGTATATCGCGAGAAAGGAACGGTTGCATTGCCCAGGTGCCATTGCAGGGTGTCGTTCTCCCAGCGGTAGAGCAATTCCAGGTCCTCCGGTTCGGTCGCCCGCAGGCGAATATTGCTATTTTCCAATAGTGGGATCATTGTGAGCTGGATCATTCTGTTTTTTCCCCTCGTCTTCCTCTGTCTCTTTTTCCGGCTCTTCCAGGAGGCTCTCGATCTCCGGAATGGAGGGGCGGCAAAAAAGAAAAAGGATGAACAGCATCAGGCTAAACCAGAAGAAGTTCAGGTTTCGCGTGATGCCGAACAGTAAGATATGGATAAGGGTCACCGCAGTGAGGATGTATAGCCGTATGAAGTATAGCTGCCGGTAACGTCTGCTGGCATCCTCCCACATCAGGGGGCGGGGACTCTTTTTCAGGCGGGTTGCAAACCATTTAAGGGTCGTGGGAATGGCGATCAGCGTAAGCATGATGAGATAGCGCTCAAGGGTGATGCTAACCGGCTGACTATCCTGCCAAAAAGGAAAAAGATGAAACAGGAGCAGCAGGAGCAGCAACCCCAGGAGTGAAATGCTGACAAAGTAGTGACGGTACAGATGCCGAATGGCAGTCTCCATTTTGACTCTCTGGCTCATTTGGATAGGAGTTTATAGGATTCGTCGAATGGGGTTCGGTTCAGGATGGAACGACCCAGCGTCACCTCGTCGGCATACTCAATCTCGTCACCGATAGAGACGCCCCGTGCAATGATGCTCACCCTCACCGGGTATCTCTGTAGTCTCCGGTAGATGTAGAAGTTGGTGGTGTCACCCTCCATGGTGGCACTCAGTGCCAGAATCACCTCTCGTATCTCACCTGCTTTTACCCGCTCTTCGAGGCTGTTGATCTCCAGGTCGGAGGGACCGATGCCATCGATGGGTGAGATGATACCTCCCAGCACATGGTACAAACCCCTGAATTGCACAGTTTTTTCAATGGCCATCACCTCCTTCACATTCTCAACCACACAGATCAATGAGCTGTCACGGCTGCTGTCGGCACAGATGCTGCAAAGCGGACGATCGGAGATGTTGTGGCAGACAGAACAATAGGTGATCTCTCTTCGCATTTTGAGAAGAGCCTCTGCAAAATGCTCCACCTTTTCCTCTTCCTGCCGGAGAAGGTATAGTGCCAGGCGGAGCGCTGTCTTTCGTCCGATACCGGGTAACCGGGCCAATTCGTTCACTGCATTTTCCAGCAGTGTCGATGGATAAGAGCTGTTCATATCGGGTCAATGGTTGTTTCAGCGCAAAGATACGATGATTCAATTTATCGCACAAATAACTTTTTCTCAGCGTAAATAAAAAAACCAGAGGCGTATTTTTAATCCTATTTCGTTCTTTGTTTGATATAAGTTTGTAATTTTGTGTTTCCATTTTCAGGAGATTTTTTTTGGTCTAGCACAAACAAACTATGAAGGTACTTTTAGCGACAGGTAAGCCATTTGCCAGACAGGCAGTGGGGGAGATAGCGCAGATCATTGAATCTGCCGGTCATCGGTTCGAAAAGCTTGAGAACTATGCCGGTAAATCCCAATTACTTGAAGCCGTGAGAGATGTGAACGCCCTGATCATCCGCAGCGATGTTATTGACCGGGAAGTGATGGAGGCTGCTCCCCATCTGAAAGTTGTGGTGCGTGCCGGTGCCGGTTACGACAATGTGGACCTGGAGTGCGCCACCAGCCGTGATATCTGTGTGATGAACACCCCGGGGCAAAACGCCAATGCAGTAGCGGAGCTGGTCTTCGGCATGATGATCTATATGCTGCGGAACCAGTTTGACGGAACCGTGGGGCGTGAAATCTCGAACAAACGGCTTGGACTTTATGCCTTCGGCAATGTGGCCAAGATGGTTGCTAAAATTGCCCGTGGGTTCAGTATGACCGTCAACGCCTATTCACCCACGCTCACCCATGATGATCTTCGAAAAGAGGGAGAGTATGGTGTGATCTCCGTTTACAGCAACAGTGAATTGTTTGAAAACAGCGATTTTGTTTCCCTGCACATGCCACTGCTGGAGGAGACACGCCACTGTGTGAACTATGAGCTGCTCTCGCGGATGCCCCGCGATGGGGTATTGATCAATACCGCTCGCAAGGAACTGGTGGTGGAGGAGGATCTGCTGCAGATCATGGAGGAGCGTCCCCGTTTCCAGTACATCACCGATGTGAAGCCGGATCGACATGAGGAGTTCGACTCCCGCTTTCCCAAACGCTATTTCACCACACCGAAGAAAACCGGGGCTCAGACTACCGAGGCCAACATCAATGCGGGGCTGGCTGCTGCCGAGCAGATCGTTTCTTTCTTCCGGAATGGCGACGAACGATTCAGAGTGAATAACAAATTATAAAATGGTAAATCGTATGAAGAAGTACAATTTTAACGCCGGACCGTGTGTACTGCCCCGGCCAGCCGTAGCGTCTGCCATCGAGGCAATCCGTGATTTCGACCACACCGGCATCGGTATCCTGGAGATTTCACACCGTACACCAGGTTGGGAAAGGATCATGAAAGAGACGGCCGATCTGTGGAAAGAACTGCTCAACATCCCCGACAACTACCGGGTTCTGCTGCTGGGAGGAGGTGCCAGTACCCAGTTTTTTGTGGTACCGGCCAACCTGATGCGAAAAAAGGCAGCCTATCTGCAAACAGGTGTGTGGGCCAAGAAGGCCATCAAAGAGGCCAAGTTTTACGGAGAAGTTGAAATTGTGGCTTCTTCGGAAGATAAAAACTATTCCTATATTCCCAAAGGATACACCATTCCGGCCGATGCCGATTATTTCCATATCACTACCAACAACACCATTTACGGGACCGAGATACATGAAGATATCGACAGCCCGGTACCCCTGGTGGCTGATATGTCGTCCGACATTATGAGCCGCCCCATTGATGTATCCAAGTATGGGATCATCTATGGCGGTGCCCAGAAAAACGTGGGGCCGGCAGGCGTCGCTTTTGTGATTGTCAGAGAGGATATTCTCGGGAAAATCGATCGGCCGTTGCAAACAATGGTGGACTACCGCACCCATATCGGAGCTGCAGAGAAAGACCGTTCCATGTTCAATACACCCCCTGTATTTCCCATCTTTGTGATGCATGAGACCCTCAAATGGATAAAAGAACTGGGTGGTGTGGATGCGATGCAAAAGCTCAACAGCGAAAAAGCGGCGCTGCTCTATGAGGAGATCGACCGCAACCCACTCTTTGTGGGGACAGCCGCCAAGGAAGATCGCTCCCTGATGAATGTCTGCTTCGTGATGAGCGAAGCGCACAAGGATAAAGAAGCTGCATTCCTTAATTTTGCCACGGAAAGGGGCATGGTGGGTATCAAGGGGCATCGCTCCGTAGGCGGTTTCCGCGCATCCATCTACAATGCCTGCCCTCTGGAAGCCGTGGAGGGACTGATTCAGTGCATGCAGGATTTTGAGAAACAAAATTAAGGATTAACCAGCAGATAAAGGGATGGGGTTTACTGTAATCTCATTCCTTTTTTTATCTCAGACGACGAAAAGTCTGCCGTTCCCCATGCGTTTATATTTATTTAACGATAAAAAGTGGCAAAACAATTATCAGTTGAAAAGGTCATCTATCCCCTCGTTTTCGATCATGGGATCATTGCCCTGGTAGAAATCGGGTGAGTAGCGTTCCGAACCGGCACAGGGGTCGAAGTCTTCCGGAATTTCAAATTGCCCGTCATCCCTGTAGTTCAACTCCTTGTCGGCGTATATCTTTTGGTAAAAGATGCCGTGGATGGGGAGCGCCATGCTGGCTCCCTGGCCGTATGTCATCGTGTCGAAGTGGATGGAACGCTCCTCGCCACCTACCCAGCAGCCAGCCACCAGGTTGGGGGTGAACGACATGAACCAGCCGTCGGAGTTGTTGTTGGTGGTGCCGGTCTTTCCGCCCATCTCTCCCTTGAGGTTGTAAACCCTGCGCAGTCGGCTGCCGGTACCGCCGTCAATCACGCTCTTAAGCATATCCAGCAACTTGTAGGAGGTGGATTCGCTGAAGATCTCTTTCATCCGGGGGACAAAAGTGGCGACCTCGTTGCCGTAGGAGTCCTCAATGCGGGACACCAGCAGCGGTTCCACGCGTATACCCCGGTTGATGAATGAGGAGTAGGCTCCCACCATCTCATAGACGGAGGCTTCATTGGGTCCCAGGGCGAGTGAAACTACCGGGGGAGCCGGAGTCTTCAGACCGAAGGAGTGGAGCATACGGGCAAAAGCGTATGGTGAGAACTGTTTCATCAGGTAAGCTGTGACCCAGTTGCTGGAGCGTTGTAATCCCCATTTGATGGTAACCATATCACCGCTGGTGTGTCCAGGATTGCGTGGCGTCCACTCCTCTCCTGTCTCGGTCATCAGGGTGATGGGTTGGTGGATCATCTGGTCGCAGGGGGTCATCCCTTCTTCCATGGCAAGCGTATAGAGATAGGGTTTGATGGTAGAACCAATCTGTCGTTTGCCGGTGGAGACCATGTCATATTTGAAGAACTTGAAATCGGGTCCGCCCGCGTAGGCTTTCACATGACCTGTAAGAGGATCCATTGCCATGAACCCGGTTCGCAGGAAGTTCTTGTGGTAGCGGATCGAATCCCAGGGAGTCATCAAGGTGTCAATCTCCCGATGTTCCCAGGAGAAAACTTTCATCTCTACTTTCTCCTCCTTGAATTTTTTCAGAATCACTTCGTCACTCATTCCCTCCTTTTTAAGGATGCGGTAACGGTCACTCTGCTTCATGGCGGTGATCAGCAGATTTTCAACCTGGTTGCTCACTTCGCTGGAGTAGGGGGCATATTTTTTCCCTTTCTTTTCCCGGAAGAACTGATCCTGCAGGTAACCACCCAGGTGCTCCCTGACTGCAGCCTCTGCATGGCGCTGCATGCGGGAATCGATTGTGGAGTAGATCTTCAATCCATCGGTATAGATGTCATAGCTTGAACCATCCGCTTTTTTGTTCTTGTGGCACCATCCGTAGAGGGGATCCTCTTGCCAGGCGAGTGAGTCTTCACTGAACTGCTGATTCTGCCAGGATGCGTAATTCTTTCGCTCCGGTTTTTTGGCCATCATAATCTTGGCCAGATGCTGTCGATAGTAGGGTGCAGCGATGTCTACATGTCCCGATCGGTTAAAGTCGATCGTCACCGGTAGCTGTTTCAGCGAGTCGGCTTCCTGGTGGGTGAGGTAATCATATTTCTCCATCTGTGTGAGAACCACGTTGCGGCGATCACGTGTCACCTCCGGTCGGCGCACAGGATTGTAGAGCGATGAGTTTTTCAACATACCGATCAACATGGCAGCCTCTTCAATGTTCAGCTCTTTGGGTGTCTTGTTGAAATAGGTGCGGGCCGCTGACTCAATGCCCACGGCATTGTAGTTGAAGTCATACTTGTTCAGATAGAGGTTGATGATCTCATCTTTGGTATAGAACCGCTCAAGCTTGGCGGCGATCACCCATTCCACCGGTTTCTGGAATACTCTTTGCAGTTTATTGTTGGCCGGTGGAGAGTAGAGTAGCTTAGCCAGCTGTTGGGTGATGGTGCTACCGCCTCCACTGCTCTCTCTGTTGAGCAGCAAGGTCTTGACTACAACCCTTCCCACGCTGATAAAATCGATCCCTGAGTGGGAGTAGTAACGGATGTCTTCAGTGGCGATCAGCGCATCAATCAGGTGGGGAGAGAGATCGGAGTAGTCCACGAAGATACGGTTGTTGTTACTTTGTGAATAGGTGAAAAGCAGTTCTTTGTCTGATGAGATCACCTGAGAGGCATACTTGTCAATCGGGTTTTCCAGTTCGCTGATTTCTGGCAGATAGCCTATTGCTCCCACGGAGATGAGAACGAAGAGCATGAGTAGAGGGGCAACTGCAAGACCAAACAGGATCCACATTGTCTTGACGATCTTCTGCTTTAGCATGCGGTTGTTCCCTTTGGTGGATCTACCTCCGTGAATCTTTTTCTTTCCCATAGTGTTGTTTGTCCCCCTTTTCGGTCTCTATGCGCTGATATTTCACGGCAAAAGTACACAAAAGCAGTGTAATGAGGAAAGATAGAGTATTAAAAATCGTTTCATAGCCTCTTTAGCAACGCGACGCCACTTTTTTCCCCGATATTTTAAAAAAGGAATGTGAATCCGCCCATCAAGCTGAATCCCTGCGCGGGATGCCCATACCAGAGGTCATACTGCTGGTTCATCATGTTGTTGGCTTTCACACTGAACGAGATGGCATCACTGATCCGGTAAGCTGCCCACAGGTTGAGGTCGCTGATGTCATCCATTTCACGGTTCTGCCCCTCATAATAGCTCCAGCGGTCACTTGCAAAATAGTAGTTCATGCTGAAATGGAGGTTTTCATTCACTTCCAGTGAGCCGGTCAGCTCTATTTCCAGGCCTGGTTTGTTATAAGCTTTGGGATCGGCTACCTGCACCCCGTAGATGGTCATATCTGTTACATCATAGAAATTCTTTTTCAGGCGGAGTGACAGATCCAGCGGAGCCCATATATTCGATTGGAACAAACCGCCGATATGGGAATGAGACAGGCTGCCGTAAACCGGAGATAAAACCTCCCTGAAGTTTCCCTGGACATCTCCCCCGATCACCTCCTGACCGTGGTGCACCAGAAAGTGCTCATCATCGGTTTTCCTGAAACCGCCAAAGATGTCGAACCGGAACCCGTTCATTTCCCCGATTTTTACACCTCCGTCAATATCAACAATGGAGAATGCAGGTTTTACCGTGGTGTAAGACAGGAAGTAACGCGATTCGTTCATCATCTCCAGGAATGTATTGTTTTGGAACCCACCGTGAATGTTGGCATAGAGCGATGTTTGGTCCGTCAGCCCAAAATGAAGCTTCACATTCGGGGCCACGCGGATCCTCGTTTTATCGGCATCCTGAAACAGGATGTCAGCACCCAGCCGTGCACTCCGGCTCCATTCTCCGAACTGGATATAGGGAGAAGCATTTACCAGAAAATAATTGTCGAAATCACCCTGATAAAAGGTGGTGAACAGGCTTCCGTCTACCCCTATTTTGGTGTTGATGTCCCTGAATGGCTTATCGAAGCCGGCCATGGCATTCAGCTGATTACCCCGGATGGGTTCACCGTTCACCGTATAACCGAATTTGGTGGAGAAATTGCTGAAATCGAGTGATCCCCGGTAATTGAGGCGATCCGACTCTTTCGACTGAAGGCCCAGACGGGCATTGAATACACCCAAGCGCTGGTTTTCATTGTCAAAATAGCGATCCTGCCCGAAGGTGTTTCCGTAATAGTTAAAGAGAGCGTGCAGATAAGATACCTTCATGTCGAGCAGCATGGCATCGGCATCGTACCTGTAAGCCAGCTTGCCCAGGTTATCCATGAAGTGTGCGGTGTTGCCTGCCGGATCAGAATCCTGAGCGTAGCTGATATTGCCATTGGTGGAGTTGTGTAAAAAGGTAAAAGCCAGGTTGTGCTTTGCTTGTTCTACGAGCCGGTATCCGAAGGCTCCATCCAGGTTGGCGTAGTTGCCGGCCTGGAAAGAAAGGTAACCCTTTTTCAGGCTGTATGGAATTTCGGTCATGATGTCGGCGGGACGCGGCAAAGCAATTTCCAGAGGCGGGGTAATGCGCCCTGCCCATGAGGAATAATTGGTGTTGGCCTTTTGCACTACCGGTTCCCGCAAAGCCGGCAACGAATTTATTTTGTCGGCATCGAGCAGGGAGGGGTTGAAATCGCGTTCCAGCTCCAGTTGTCTCCGTAGCAACGAATCCGGCGTCTGGGCAAATAAACCGGCAGAAAATGCCAATGCTGCCATAAGGATAGATGTCTTCTTCATATGATTGTAAATTTCACTTTTTGGTTACTCGGCTTCGCTTCGCGTTATTTGTTCACTTCGTTCACGTTATTCGCTTCGCGTTATTCGCTTCGCGTTATTCGTGCTACGCACGTAACTACTGAATGTTTGCGATTAGAGCGTGCAAAGTTAAACTTGTTTGAACTTTGCCGAACGTAGCAAACATCTAAATTTACAAAGTAAATTTGAATTACCACCGAATTACTTTCGCAGCCGTTCATTGATCATTTGCTGAATATCAGCTTCGTCGCCCTTGTAATTTGCTTTCAGGCTTTCCAGATATTGGCGTGCCTGAAAGGTATCGCCCTTGGCCCGGTAGGTATCCGATAATACGATGAGCGCCCGGGCCATCCAGTACTGGTGGGGTGTTCCTTTCTGTATGAACTCTTTCACCTGTGCCTCGGCGCGGTCGTATGACTTCCAGCGGTAGTAGGTATCGGCCAGGATGAACTGCGCCTCTGCACCCTGGATGCTCCTGGTGTCATTGGCGAGGTAACGGAAGTCGGCCATTGCCTTTTCCACCTCATTGATCTGCTGATAAGCTTTGCCACGCAGATATCGCGCTTCGTTCACCATCTCCTGTGAGAGCGTGCTTCCCTCCAGCAGCTCAGTGGCGGTGCGTGCTGCCTCATGATAACTGCTCATTGCTGTCTGGCAGCGTATCATTCCCATTTGTGCTGTCTGCTTGTTGGTTGTATTTCTTGCAACGTTTGCCAGCCGTGCGTAGTCTGCCAGTGCCTGACGGTAGTTGCCATTGTTATATTCGGTTTGTGAGGCATAGAGCAAAGCATTGTCGAGGAACTTCACATTGCCGGCATCGATCACCCTTCGGAAGCGGGAGAGTGCTTCGTCTTTGTTTCCTTTCTCATCGGCAATCACACCCAGCCAGTAGTGGGCATCGCTGCTGTATGCCCCATTGGGATAGGATTGCAGGTATTTCAGCAGTGAGGCCTCGGCATCACTCCTGTTGCCACGCATGTAGATGCTTTCGGCGGCCAGGTAGGTGAGTGAGTCCTGCCGCGAGGGGGTGATCCGCACCCCACCGGGAACGGAGTTGACATAATCGACATATGACTGGATGTCGTTCATGTCACGGTAGACCGTCTCAAGCGATATCAGCGCATTACGGGCATCGTCGGTCCCGGGGAAGTTGGAGACCACTCTCTTGTATGCAGCGATGCTCTCGCGGTGGTTCCCGTTATTGTAGTATAGTTGTCCCAGTTGTACCCCTCCCTGGCTGGCCAGCGGGCTTCTTGGGAAATCGCTTATCAGTTGTTCCAGCACCGTGATTGCTTCATTCTCCCGGTTGAGCATGGTGAGTGCTCTGCTCTTCTCGTAGAGTGCGTCATCGAAATATTGTGAGTGGGGATAGCGACGCATCAGGTTGTCGAGTGCCGTGACCTTGCCCTGGTAGTTGCGTTGCAATCCCATGACGAAAGCTCGTTGGTAAGCCGCATAATCGGCTGCTGCAGGGTTGCTCTCAGCAGCCTGTGCATAATATCGTTCCGCCTCTGCAAACTGGCGGTTGAAATAATAGCAGTCTCCCACACGGTTCAGGGCATCAGCCACTTCAGCCTTGCTGCGATTTTTCTCCGTAGAGAGGTAGCGCTCAAAAGCGTTTACCGCCTGGTTATACTGTTGCTGTTTGAAGTAGGCATAGCCCAGGTTGTACCAGCCCATTGCATAATTTTCATTGGTTGGTTCGGCGTTCAGCGTGAACTGCCGGAAATCACTTGCCGCCTGCATATAGTTACCCATCCGGTAATAGGATTCCCCCCGCCAGAACCAGGCGTTGTTTCGGGCCTTGGGATCATAGCTACCAATCGCGATGCTGTTGTTGAAATAATCTACTGCCCGGTTCATGTTCCCGTTGATGAACTCCTGTGCGCCCAGTTGGAAGAGCACCATCTGTTTGGCCTCCAGGATTCGCCTGCCGGGGTTTGCTATTCGGTTGATGGCATTGAGTGCCGCCTGATAGTCTTTAGTGGTGAGAAAGGTCTCTGCAAGGATGTCATTAACCTGGCCGGTGTAGGGTGACTGCGGGAACTCACGAAGGAAGTTTTCGAAAAGGGTGATCGACTCGCTGAAGACGGAGAAGTTGGTTTCATGTGCCAGCAGTGCATAGTTGAACATGGCTGTCTCCCTTACCTGTGGGTCGAAGTTGTCACGTGCTGCTGCCTCGAAGGCCATCTGTGCCTCCTGCTTGCGGTTCAGCTTCAGATAGGTCTGGCCCAGGTGAAGCTGTGCATTTTGTGTAAGGGCATCGGCATCACCCACCGCCAGTTGAAACATTTTTAGCGCCTCCTCATGTTTGCCGCCCTCGGCGTAGGAGAGCCCGAGGAAATAGGCATCGCCCCGCAACGGTTGGGTGGTCGATGAGAGGTATCGTTCGTAGCGGGGAATTGCCCGGGAGGGTTGTCCCAGACGGAAGTAACTGTTCCCCAGCACCCTGTTGAGCTCGGTCACGTGGTTGCTTCCCGGGTATTGCACCAGGAACGCCTCTGCCAGCTGCACCGCTTCATTGAGCCTGCCGTCGAAGAAGGTTGCCTGGGCTGTGTAGAAAGCCACCTCTTCGCGGTAGTCGGGATGATCCTTCAGTCGCTGGAAACGATTGAGTGCAGCGGTATAGTTTCTGTTTGTGTAGTCGATGTAACCCAGGTAGAAGTCGGCCGCATCCCGGTATCTGCTGCTGTTCAGCGAAAGCAGTCCAAAGCGGCGTTTGGCTTCTTCGTCGTTGCCCAGTTGCAGCTCGGTATATCCCGAACGGAAGCTGTAATCCTCCTGGTCGGTGAGGGTGAGGTAGTCCAGGTCAGCCAATGCAAACCAGCTACGGGTGGTTTCCCACTCTTTTCGGTCATAATGGTAGGAACCGATCAGAAAATAGAGCGGATGGCGGTGTATACTCTCCGGGTGGTTGTTGAGAAACGCTTTCAGTAACGCTATACTCTGCTCGCCACCCCGTTTGAATGATGCCACTGCCCGCATGTATGCTGCCTCCTCTTTCATTCGCTGGTCATTGCTCTCCGGTATAAAGCGAGACAGCATATCTTCCGCGCCTGCGTAGTTTCCTTCGAGGAACATCTCTTTTCCCTGGTTGAACAGCTTCTCCGGCTGTGTATGGTATACTGCCCGTTGTGCGACCGATAGTTGCAGTAGGGACAGAAGTGTCAGTAATAAGCATATTTTTCTCATGATGATCCTGTTTGATCCCCTCAGATCCGTTTGCATTTGCGGGGAGGGATTAAATAACAATCTGTAAGATTTTTTCTATTCCTTTACGTATCGAAGTGAGTCCGAATTCAGCCGGACGGATCCCCTCCCGGGGGATAAAGAGTAGCTCTGCCACATCGTCGTCGGCACGCAATCCGTTGAAATCGTTTACCTTGCATCTAAAAAAGAGATCCACGGTATGTACTTCGAAATCCGAATATAGGTAAATATTGGGAATGGAAAAAAGATAACGAGGATTTAGAACGGTCAAACCACTCTCTTCCCGGATCTCTCTGATCACCGCCTCTTCTGCTGTCTCGTGCAGGTCAATAAAACCGCCAGGAAGATCGAGGCTCCCTTTCGCGGGCTCTTTCGCTCTGCGTGCTACCAGTATCTCCCCCCTATCGTTCACAATCACAGCCACTACTGCCGCCGAGGAGTTGAAATAGTAGATGAAGCCACATCTGGCACATTTTTTTGCTTTCTCGTTGTGTTCAGCGAATGTTGCCGATCCACAGCGGGGACAGTAGTGAAATTGGTGTAGCGGATGATTCATCGTTCCTTTGTCATTTACGTGTGATCTCAACGATGCCGGTTTTGGGCAGCTCCCGGTTGCGCTTGTTAACCGCTTCCACCAGGTTGTCTGCCAGCTGGGCGAAAGCCATACCGGTTACACTCTCCTGGTAGAGGGCCACCGGCTGCCCATCGTCACCCGCTTCACGGATGCTCTGAACAATGGGGATCTGTCCCAGTAAAGCATATCCCTTTTCAGCAGCGAGGCGTTTGCATCCCTCCTTGCCGAACAGGTAGTAACGGTTCTCAGGCAGCTCGGCAGGTGTGAACCAGGACATGTTCTCCACCAACCCCAGGATGGGTACATTCACCTTCTCGCCGGTAAACATGCTGATCCCTTTGCGGGCATCGGCCAGTGCCACCTCCTGGGGTGTACTCACGATCACCGCACCCGTGATGGGTAGTGTCTGCACCAGTGTGAGGTGGATGTCGCTGGTGCCTGGCGGCAGGTCGATCAGAAAATAGTCCAGCTCACCCCATGAGGCATCGCCAATCAGCTGTTTGAGTGCGTTGCCGGCCATGGCACCCCGCCACACCACTGCATCCTCTTTCTTTACGAAGAAGCCGATGGAGAGCATCTTCACGCCATACTGTTCGATGGGTTGGATCATGTCACGGCCCTCCACCTTTTCCGCCATGGGTGCAGCATCTTCTACTCCCAGCATTTTCGGTACCGATGGCCCGAAGATGTCGGCGTCGAGCAGTCCCACCCGGTATCCTTTCTGTGCAAGTGCCACTGCCAGATTCGTACAGACGGTGCTTTTGCCTACCCCTCCTTTTCCGGAGGCAACTGCTATGATATTCTTCACGCCGGGCAGCAGTTCTGATAACGCCGTCCGGGGTGGCAGCTTCGACTTCACCTTGATGTTGCCCTTGATCTCGATATTCTTGTCGCCATACAAGAGGATTGCCTGTTCGGCCATTTTCACCACCGACTTGATAAAGGGGTCGTGAGGCTTTTCGGTGATGAGCGAAAAGCTTACCTTCATTCCTTCAATGCGGATATCATCTTCCACCATCCCGGCAGAGACAATATCCTGTCCTGTTCCAGGGTAGCGCACATTTTTCAGTGCATCGATTATTAACTGGGGATAGATTGCCATAGTTTTTTTAGCTATTAGCTATAAGCGATAAGTTATAAGCAATTTAACTTATCTCTTGTCGCTTGTTGTCAATTGTTTATATTTTCACTTTTTTTTACCGCTTACCGCTTGCCGCTTATTCTCGCATTTCTGCCGAAGCTGCGATAGCTGTCTCTTTCGATTTCAACCACAGGTTCTACCCATTCCTGCCGTTTGGGGCAGATGAACCGGAGGTACTTGATGGATAAACCACGACTAAGCCACTGTTGTTCATAAAAGGTACGTATTTCGAGGAGATCCTCTTCCATTCCGGAGTGATAAAGATCATCGGTCTCATCCAACAGCTCCAGGTTGTTCCGCCTGATCATCTCGCGGGTGTAGGTGTAGAGAAAGGGGCTATCGCTTTTCAGATGGATGATTCCGTTCTCTTGCAGGATTCGGCTGTACTCTTTCATAAAGCGGGTGGAGGTGAGTCGTTTGTTGGTCTTTTTCATCTGTGGATCGGGGAAAGTGATCCAGATCTCCGATACTTCGTTTTCGGCGAAGAAGTGGCGAATCAGTTCGATATGGGTGCGCAAAAAGGCCGCATTGGTGAGCTTCTCCTCCAGAGCTTCTGTCGCTCCTTTCCACATCCTTGCTCCCTTTATATCGATGCCGATAAAATTCTTCCCGGGATATCGACGTGCCAGTCCCACCGTATACTCACCCTTGCCACATCCCAGTTCCAGCACAATGGGGTTGTTGTTCCCAAAATGTTCATTCCATTTGCCTTTCAGTGGGAAGCCACTTTCACGCAGTGTCTTGTAAGTATACTGAAAAACATTGCCGTAGGTGGCCATATCGGCAAATTTGGCCAGTTTATTCTTTGCCATGCATCAATGTTCCATCATTTGTCTCACATTTCACCTGCAAAAATAACCAATTCTGTGCGAAAAGTGAAACTTTCTTGCAAACACGCTGGTGGTTTATATGATACGAATTCATTGAATTGTTTTCAGTTTGTCGCCTGCATTTCATTTTCTCCTCCCAGGAGTGGATTTTGTAATGAAACGTTTTTTTTCTGACCTTTAAATTTCAGACCCGAAGCGGAATGGATTGTTTGGTAATATTTTGTTAAGAATCAGAAAAACAGACACATATGACATCCTGCGATTTTTTTGAGAAATAACGATTTTTCCCTGAGAAAAAGTGTTGTTGAAATATCAGATATCCAAAATTATCTATACCTTTGCTATACTAATATCTTAAAAACCCAAGTAATATATGAGAGTGAATGACATAATGACACAACTCGAGGCAAAACATCCCGGTGAATCGGAATACCTTCAGGCAGTGAGGGAAGTGCTGGTTTCCATTGAAGAGGTGTATAACCAGCATCCGGAATTTGAAAAAGCGGGCATCATCGAACGCATGGTGGAGCCCGACCGTATATTTACCTTTCGTGTGCCCTGGGTGGATGACAATGGAAAAGTGCAGGTAAACCTGGGATACCGTGTACAGTTTAACGGTGCACTCGGCCCCTATAAGGGAGGCATTCGTTTCCATTCATCCGTAACACTCTCCTCCCTTAAATTTCTGGGGTTTGAACAGACTTTTAAGAATGCACTGACCACGCTCCCCATGGGGGGCGGTAAGGGCGGTTCCGATTTCTCAACCCGGGGGCGTTCACAGGCAGAGATCATGCGTTTCTGTCAGGCTTTCGTGATGGAGCTTTGGCGTAACATCGGTCCCGATACCGACGTGCCGGCAGGCGATATCGGTGTGGGGGGCCGTGAAGTGGGGTACATGTTTGGCATGTACAAGAAACTGGCCCGCGAACATACCGGCACTTTTACCGGTAAGGGGATGTCTTTCGGCGGATCACGCCTGCGGCCCGAGGCAACCGGTTTCGGGGCGCTCTACTTCGTGCAAAAGATGTGCGAGGCACACCATATCGACCTGAGCGGGAAAACCGTGGCTGTCTCCGGCTTTGGTAACGTGGCCTGGGGCGCCGTTACCAAGGCTACCGAGCTGGGGGCAAAGGTGGTGACGATCTCCGGTCCCGATGGTTACATTTACGATGAGGATGGTGTGAATACAAAAGAGAAAATTGATTATATGCTGGAGTTGCGTGATTCCGGGAACGATGTGGTGGCACCCTATGCCGACCGGTTCCCGGGTGCGGTGTTCTATCCCGGAAAGAAGCCCTGGGAGTGCAAGGTGGATATCGCGTTACCTTGTGCCATTCAGAATGAGCTGAACCTGGAGGATGCTCGTCAGTTGAAAGCTAACGGTGTGATCCTGGTCGCAGAGGTATCCAATATGGGTTGTACGGCTGAGGCGGTCGATTACTTCATTGAGAACGAGATCCTCTTTGCGCCAGGAAAAGCGGTGAATGCCGGCGGCGTGGCCTGTTCCGGTCTGGAGATGACACAGAATGCCATGCACATCTCCTGGAGCAACGAGGAGGTGGACAAGTGGCTGCACCAGATCATGAGCGACATTCACGAACAGTGTGTGGCACACGGCCGGAACGGGAAATACATCAACTACGTGAAAGGTGCCAACATTGCTGGCTTCATGAAGGTGGCCGACGCCATGATGGCGCAGGGTGTGGTTTGAAAGAAGCCCGTTAGGGAAGTAGTAATCTGGATTTTACCACTGAATTGTTTTTTTTGACAATTCCGTACAGATAATTTTTTTCATAGCGATCCCATGCAATGCCTTGACCTTCTGAGGTGATTTCTAAGATATTTTTCAACGCAAGAGTGGATCCCATCCCCGGTAATTGCAGGACATAGACCCTGGCACTGTCGTGACCGGTTACATATAAATTGCCATCAGCTCCCCAGGAACCACCCGAGCAACTCATGGGTTTGAATTCCTGCAGAACGGGCACGGGAAATGTCCAGGATTCCATTTCATGCCAGTTTTTATCGAATTTCACCAAGACGGTCCACCTGTTATTTTTGTTTGTCAGCGGTTCAAATTTGTCATAATGGGCAAAGCAGACCCACCAGGAATCGTTGTAATAGTCGGCCCAGGTGCAGGAGCCATATTTAATCCCAAAACTGTGGGAACCGAGATGTTCCAAATTTTCCGTATCAAAGATCTCAATTGAACTGGTCATTGGGATTTCCGGATAATTTGAATGGGCGCAGTAAAGTTTGCCGTTCACCACTACGCCCCCATCGAAATGGATAATCTGTCCTGAATCGTCCTTCCATTCTGCAACCAGTTCACCGTTTTTTTTACGGTATTTCCCGATTCCTTTTGTGTTGATTGCATAAAAATAAGCCGAATCAACCGCAACGCCCTGCCTTGCTTCCTGAATTTCATAGATCCGGACTGTTTCGAAGGCGGCATTCTTGGTTTGGGAAAAAGAAACGGTTGTAATCGACAAAAAAAACAGGAATATGATGATTTCTGTTTGCTGTAATATTTTATTGTTTCTCATAAATGAACCTGGGTTGATAAATCAAACTGCTGTAAAATTACTTTTTATTTCCAAACGTTGTGGTAAAACCCGCCGGTTTTAGCCGCTTATACTTTAGTCGGCTTTTGCCGAAGTATGACCCGCATACTTTAGTGGGTGGGTGTTGAGTCTTTCCCGAATTCTTTCCGGGCATTGAAAATTAATCCGGGAATAACTGAACCCATCGCCCGTCGAAGCCTCCATCGCTGGTATTCCAGTCCGCATATTCCCCTTTACCCAGAAATATACCCCTGTTTTCCAGTTCGTCCTCAACAGAACCATCACCCCGCGTACCGTTGTGGGCAAAATATTGATGTTGATACCACGGTTCAGGCCCCAGTTCTGAGTAGAAATTATCGCCTTCCGTACCATAAATGTACACTCCCCAAAACCAGTGTTTCCGGATGTACCCTTTCCGGTCCTCGTCGGGATCCTGGGTATCCAGTGCGGTGTAATGGAATGTTTGTATTCCTGACGAGACTTCGGTAGTTCCGTTTTCACCGGTAACAGGGGTCACCAGATTGACAGAAAGATCATCTTTCCAGTTGGCCGGATTTAAATGGCTGGGGATGATGTCAGCCAGATCCTGCAGTTCATAGGTAATTCTTTTGACTTCAGACATGGGAACACTGGTATACTGATCTTTCCCGGAAGCCAGGCTTGATGCATTGCCCGTTTGTATCGCCTGTGCATTCCAGAAACTCGTTGCCTCGGGATCTGACTGATCAACAAAAATATAATGGAACCGGGTTTTGCCTTCGTTGTTGATATCAACTTTGGCAGTTGCATTATTCGCATTGAGTTCCATGATATCGGACCAGCTCTCCTCAACAAAATGCAACTCTCCCTGCGAAGGATTAAACGGGTTGAAATCCCAGTCCGCCTGCCAGATCATCACATGTTTGCCGGCAGATGTTGTCATGAAGTTAAGATCCGCATCGGGATATTCCCTGGCGTTGTGCAGGCTGTGCCGGGTAATGACCACATAGTTAATTTCCTCACCGGAGCCAGGTCCTCCATTGATATTGTCAATTCTGATCTCTATCCGTTCCCAGTCGTGTATCTCATAACGCTGCTTGGCATGATATACATGGTAGAGCAAAATAATGCTATTGGTTTGGAGCGAATGATCGTAAAATTTTATGGCTGCCGCATAGAGTGTCGGCCTGATCTGCCAGTCGGGATGTGCCCCCTGGTTGACATACTTTTTCAGTTCCTCACTCCAGTTCTCTTTGTTATTGGCCAGGTAATTGTCCTGGTCGTAATTGAAGTTGGTGATCCAGTCATGACCTTTGTGATTATCGTCATATTCATTCGCTTGTTTGAAAATTACGGGAGAATAATATTGCAGATAAGACCGGATTTGTTCATGGGTCAAATCAGCAGTCAGTTCAGATTGGCTGACGAACTGATCCCATTGTTCTGCTGCGGTTGTCTGATTGTCCGTCAGCGTTTGATTATCCGTGCAGGCCGGCATTCCCGATATGAAACAGCATGCAAGGAACAGAACAAATGCTCCCTGCATATCATGTTTTGATATACATACATATTTTTTATGTCTGAGTCCAAATTTTTTCATACGATTAAAACTATTGATTTTCACTAAAGTTAGACTATTGCTGCGTTCGGCATACCAAAAGCAAGCTTTTTCTTTGCTCTCACTGATCGCAATAGTTCAAAGGTATCGTATGGAACTCGCTTTAATCATCAACATGGGTGTAAACGGTTTAAATGCTCGTTTCATAAAACAGGCATTTAAGTGTAACTTAAAAAAACCACCTGCTCAGCAGGTGGTCATGTTAAGCAATTTCTTTACAAAACAAATCGTTAAAGTTTAAAAGACAGCCCCAAAGTGCCATAGCTGTTAAATTTTGCCCACTGCTGAAGTTTTGCATAATCTTCCGATGGTTTTCCGTAGTACTGTCTTTCCTGCTGGTCGGTCAGGTTGTTAAGCTGGAGGAATGCCGACAGATTTTTTGTAATCCTTTGTTTTACAGACAGGTCGAGATGATACTCACTTTTAAAGTAAGAATCGGTATATTGATCATCACCCACACTTTGCAGGATATCGTCCCGGAAATTATTCGAAATCACGAACGACAGACCAATTTTCGGATTGTCATACATCAATGCTAAGTTTGCGATATTTTCCGGACTGTATCCCATCGGTAAGTCCCTTCCGTCAACTTTTAACTCCGCCTTTGTATAGGTGTAATTGGCATAAATGCTGAAATAATTCAGGAAAGGCACATTCAGAAAATTAAGTCGCTGATTCAGGGCAAGTTCAAAACCATAAACTGTTGCATCATCATCGGCGTTGATGGGCATGGTTATCTGGTAGACCTGTGAACCTCCTTCGTAGGGCAATGTTTCGGTAAGGGTTGAATTCAGGATTATATCCGACATTTTTTTATAAAAGATTCCAGCGCTGAAAAATCCCAGTGATGAGGTATAGTTTTCGAACATCAGATCCAAATTGTGGGAAGTAGTCGGATTAAGATCGGGATTACCCCTGTTGATTTCACGGTCATCGTCGTCCCTGAATTCATAAGGAACCAACGCTACATAGTCTGGCCGTGCAATACCGGATGAGTAGGCAAACCGAAGGTTCATTCTGTCATTAAACCGGTACGTAAGATGGGCTGAAGGCAATAAATTCGAGTAGCTTGCATCTGATGGTTCCTGTACGACCGATCCGGTAGCCAGTGTTTTGTAATTATTCTGCGTATTTTCAAAGCGGAGTCCAGCCAACACCGTGAATTTTTCGGTCAGGTTTAAAGTGGTCATGCCGTAAGCGGCCAGCACGGTTTCGCCCGCGTCATAATTATCATCCGACTGATCAAGGTATTCTGCTCTTGTTGCTCCCAGGTATCCGGTATCGTCGGGATCGACAATGACATCAATAAAGCCGAATTCTCCTTCCCCCAAGGTATGGTCTTCGGGAAAATCTCTCAGTTGAAGACGGAGCGCCGTATATTTTGCACTTTTGTCCAAATACTTTCCGCCAAATTTAACGGTGCTTTTCTCACTGGTGAGGTAGTATGGGATTTCGATATTGACCATGCCTGCTAAATCTTCATCTTCTTTCAGGTTATCGTCAACCCTGATTCTGTTGAGGGTGAGCACCTCTTCCTGATCAAAGATGGTATTCGGTTCAAAGGTTTTAATTTCTTCGTTCGTGTAGCCCGAAAAGTCAAAATCCCTTTGGAATCTGAAATAGGTTCTTGCAGGCATATCCTCCTTTGCTTTGATCCAGCTGCCGGTGTAATCCAGTTTTATGCCATTGAAATGATGCTCTCCCCCGAATATGGCATTCGTGAGAAACTGATCTTCGACCCTGTTCCTGGTTTCTTTTGTCTCCGATTCATCTTCGATGATCCATTCGTCCAGACGTCTGATCTCCTTGTCGAAATAGCGGTTATGATTCAGATTCAGGTAGATTCTGTTGAACCGGTCAAATTTAAATTCGGTATTCAGGTTAAACCCGGTACGTTCCCGTAAGACATCATAATCGTTGGAATGTTGTGCAAAAATATGACCGGTGGCGTAATCATCGTATTCCAGTTCTTTCAGCAGCGACCCGCGATTGGTCTTGTAATAACTGGCGGCAAACAAAACGCCGAGTTTTTTATCAAAAAATCTCTGACCGATGATGGCAGACAGATCGACAATGTCTTTGCCATATTCATTGAAATAGGAATGCTGGAGGTTGTACCCTCCGCCGGCATTCACTGAAAGGATGCGTTCATCGGGTGCCTGTTTCATCTGAAAGTTGATGTTGCCTCCGATGGCATCGCCATCCATGTCGGGTGTCAGTGCTTTTGTCACCACAATGTTTTCCATCAGATCCTGGTTAAGCAGGTCCAGTCCCACGGCTCTTCCCAGGTCGGGGTCCGGTGCAGGAATCCGTTGACCGTTCACGGTAAGGGAATTGTACTGGGGTCCTATTCCCCTGATCTGCACCAGTTCACCTTCTCCCTGATCATATGAAATGGATACACCCGGTATTCGGGCAACTGTTTCCGCCGCATTTCTGTCGGGAAAAAGCTGAAACTGATCAGAGGAAACAACATTCTTAATATTGGGAGCGTTCTTCTGCTCATTCAGCGCCCTTGCCTGTCCGCGTGTCAGCTGACCGTACACCGTCACGCCGCTCAGTTCTGTTGCAGATTCCTTTAAAGAGAAGTCAACGATCGTAACCTGGTTGGCCTGAACGGTTACCTCCAAAACTTCTTCTTCATATCCCAGGTACGAAGCACTGATCTGATAGTTCCCGGGTAGTACCCCCGAAATGGTATAGTTGCCCTGCATATCCGCCGAAGTGCCCTGCGAAGTATTCATCAGAATAACATTGGCACCGATAAGAGGGGTTCCGGATGTCGCTTCAATTACTTTACCTGTAATGGTCCCTTTGGACTGTGCATACATGTTTGGGAAACAAAACAGGGAGATAAGCCCTGCTAAGAGAATGAATTTTAATGTTGATCGATTCATAATGGAAGTTTTATGTTTATGGTCTCATTTTCGACGCAAAGTTCCATTAAGAATGTTACAGATTGTTTACTTTCAGGTTACGTTTTTATTAAGATTTAAGGCACAAAAAAACGGGCTTTCATTAGAAAATTCGCGTACAAGTTTAATGAACTTTTTCGTTAAGCGATATTGCAGAAGACGAATTTATCCGGCTTATGTTATCGCGAGAAAAAGTGCAATAAGACTTGAAAACGACTAAATTTATTGAACCAATCCCGACGCCGTTTGTTTGATTGATATTAGTTTCTCAACATTCATTCATTCAAACTATGGCAAATCCAAAAATAACCCAACTGCTGGGAGATCAGAGCGATTATCTCCTCAATCATGTGAGCAAAACAATCGACAGGTCTTTGATTCACACCACGGGACCGGATGTAATCGATCGGTTGTGGATCGATACCGACCGGAACATTCCGGTGCTGAATAATCTGCAAAGACTCTTCGGACACGGACGACTGGCCAATACCGGATACCTCTCCATCCTTCCCGTCGATCAGGGTATTGAACATACAGCCGGAGCGTCTTTCGCACCCAATCCCCTCTACTTCGATCCGGAAAATATCGTGAAATTGGCTGTCGAAGCCGATTGCAACGCCGTAGCTTCCACTTTCGGGGTACTGGCTTCTGTTGCAAGAAAATATGCCCACAAGATCCCGTTCGTGGTCAAGATGAATCACAACGAGCTATTGACTTATCCGAACTCCTATAACCAGATTCTTTTCGGCACAGTGAAAGAAGCGTGGAATTTAGGCGCTGCCGCAGTAGGAGCTACCATTTATTTCGGTTCGGAAGAGAGCCGCCGTCAGATTGTGGAAGTGGCAGAAGCATTTGCGTATGCACACGAGTTGGGGATGGCTACCATTTTGTGGTGTTATCTCCGCAATGATGCTTTCAAAAAAGAGGGTACGGATTATCACAGCGCAGCAGACCTGACCGGGCAGGCCGACCATATCGGTGTCACGATCAAAGCGGATATCATTAAGCAGAAGCTGCCGACCAATAACGGAGGCTTTACAGCCATTAAATTCGGGAAGACGAGCCCCGCTATGTATGATCAATTGAGTTCCGACCATCCCATCGATCTTTGCCGGTATCAGGTGATCAATGGCTATATGGGACGGATAGGACTGATCAATTCAGGAGGGGAGTCGCACGGTCAAAGCGACCTGGCCGAAGCGGTCTATACCGCCGTGGTGAATAAACGTGCCGGGGGAATAGGGCTTATCGCCGGGCGTAAAGCTTTCCAGAAACCGATGAAGGAGGGGGTTGAATTGATCCACTCCATTCAGGATGTTTATCTGGACAAAGAGATTACGCTGGCTTAACTTTCTGGTTCTGGTAAATATACAACATTACTTTTCCTGAAGAAATATATTTCCTTTTTTTCACAAAAAGTTGAATGGAATTTATTTGGAAACCATATTATTGTTCTTTTAGCCATACTGTCAATTCTTCCATTACCTGATCATTAGATTTGCAGTTGCCATTCTCAATATCCTTTCTTCCGGCTTCAATTGCCTGTTTCTGAGCTCTGTTTAATTCATATAACTCTTGTTCGGAACTGTCGAAAATTGTCTGCAATGCTCTTAGGAAAGTTTCATTGTTTGAACTTTTTATGCGGGAAATCAGATTTTTTTTTAAGTATGAAGTGCTGTCCATATTGCTATTCTCCTTTCAGTGACAAATATATGAATATTTTCGTTAAGTGAGCGCAGAGGTGAAATTTATTTTGGCTCTGCCGGACGCAAAACTATTTTCTTATGTGTCTGGTTACAAAATAAAATAAATTGCGTAAATTTGTACAAGAAAGGAGATTCATCACATGGTTAATAACAAAGTAATAGCCACCATAGACATATCCCGTCCATCCGGCCGCAAGATCGTGCGTGAGTTGCAAAATAAAAGAGCCGTAACACTTGAATACCCCTTGCCTGAAGAAATTATTGATAAGGGGCATGACTGGGAAGAAGTATATGAACGGGGTCTGGATAAATTGAGTGAATTATACGATACTGATATACGTAAATTAGCAGAAGAGAATGATATAAAATTATAATAAAGTGTATCGTATAAAGCTGTCAGATGAAGCTAAAAAAGATTTTGATGAGTATATACATCATATCCGTGATGTATATCATGCACCTCTTACAGCGATAAAACACTATGCTGAACTGGCAAAAACCATTAACAGCCTTAACTTTTTTCCCGAAAGTTATCCAGTACAAACTGGTATCTCATTTTTGCGCTATGGTTTTAATGTCCGTCGTATAAATTACAAAAAAATGGCGATCATTTATACTGTACATGGTGATATTGTATATATTTACCGGATTATACCAGCGAACCTTATAACCAGTTGATAACCTTCTATGACCCCATTCCTGTATAAAGTAGCGGAAGTTTTTTATGCACGGTACGGTAACGAGCTGTACCGCCGCACATTTGTCTTTCCCAATCGTCGAGCCGGTGTTTTCTTCCAGAAATACCTTGCCGAGATTGCCGGCAAGCCGCTCTTCTCGCCGCGGGTGATCACCATCAGCGAGCTGTTTGCCTCCCTCTCCGACTACCGGCCGGCCGATCACATCGAGATGCTGGTGATACTCTACAACTGTTACCAGGAGATCAACCGTTCGGAGGAGTCGTTCGATGATTTTCTCTATTGGGGTGAGATGTTGCTCAACGACTTTGATGACACCGATAAGTATCTGGCCGATGCAGGTCAACTCTACCGCAACGTGCAGGATTTCCGCTCACTCGACGATGACCTTTCACATCTTACCGAGGAGCAGATTGCGGCCATCCGTCGTTTCTGGAGTCACTTCATGCCGGTGGAGGGGAATGAGACCAAGGAACGGTTTCAACAGACATGGAAGATATTGTTTGAGTTGTACAGCTCTTTCAGGACTGCCCTGCAGGATAAGGGGATTGCCTATGAGGGGATGATGTTTCGCGAGGTGGCTGAACGGGCGAAGATGGGTGATATGGCTGCACCTGATACCGGGGAGTATATCTTCGTGGGTTTGAATGCCCTCACACCGGCTGAGACGCTCCTGATGGAGCAGCTTCGCAATCGTGGCATGGCCGATTTCTATTGGGATTATGATTCCCCTTTTTTGCGGGATGAGATGAACCGTGCCTCTTACCGGGTAAAGGAGAATTTGTTGCTGTTCCCCTCGCGTGACCCTCTTCCATTTTCCACTCCGGAGAGTAGGCTGCCAGAGGTTGAACTGATCGGGATCTCCTCGGGTGTGGGACAGGCCCGTCATGTGTCACAGATCCTCTCTGAGCTGGTTACCTCGGGTGCCATCCCCAATCCTGATGAAGCGATCAATACCGCCATTGTCCTACCCGATGAGAACCTTCTCCTACCGGTACTCTATTCCATTCCAAAGGCTTTCGGTAAGGTCAACGTCACCATGGGCTATGGATTGACGCATGCTGCGGTGGCAAGCCTGGTGGAGCAGATCGCCCTGTTGCAGCAGAACCTGCGCAGCCGCAACGGCGAGATAGCCTTTTTTCACCGATATGTGAAAGCGGTGCTGAGGCACCCGCTGGTCTCCTCTGCCGCACCTGCCGAATCAGAAGCGTTGCAGAGCCATATCCTCACTTACAACCGAATAGTGGTGCCACGCTCCGAGATCCCTCCTCATCCGCTGTTGCAACATATTTTCACGCCTGTCGCACACTGGGAGGAGATTCCCGAATATCTGAAAACGATCTTCACCTATCTCTACCAGCAACTTACCGATCAGAAGCATAGCGGGGATCAGGCTGAAGGTAGCAGCCGTGCGGTCGACCTGGAAAGAGAGTTCATCGTACAGTATAACAAGACCGTCACCCGGTTGCAGGACCGTTTGAAAGATGTGCAACAGATCACGGCCGAGACCTTCTTCCGCCTGCTCAGAAACCTGGCGCGCAGCATCAGTGTGGCTTTCAGCGGGGAACCCCTTTCAGGGTTGCAGGTAATGGGGGTACTGGAGACACGTGCCCTTGACTTCGAAAATCTGATCATCCTCTCGGTGAACGAGGGGGTACTCCCCCAAAGAAATGCCACCACCTCATTCATCCCTTACTCCCTCCGCAAAGGGTTTGGACTGCCCACCTATGAACAGCAGGACAGCACGTATGCTTATCACTTTTACAGGATGATCAGCCGTGCCAGACGAATCTATCTGCTCTATGATACCCGTACAGGTGAGGAGTTGCAGAGTGGGGAGGTGAGTCGTTACTTTTATCAGATGAAGTACCTCTACAATGATGCATTCCGCATTACCGAGCGGGTGGCAACCTACGATGTGGCGGCTCCCAAGGTCGCTCCCGTAACCGTTGTAAAGAGTGAAGAGGTGATGCGAAAGCTGGATGCATTTCGTGCGGGCGGTGAACGGTCGCTCTCGGCATCGCTGGTCAATGTTTACATCAACTGTCCGCTGAAGTTCTATTTCACTGCCCTGGAAGGGCTCTCTGAAGAGGAGGCGGTGGAGGAGACCGTAGAAGCGGATGTCTTCGGTTCCATTTTTCATCGTCTGATGGAGACACTTTACAACCGCCATAAGGGAATGACCATTACCCCCGACCTGCTCACCTCACTTGTGAAAGATGAAACGTTACTCAACAGGACGCTGGAGCGTGCTTTTGCGCGATATTACTTCCGCGATGAGAATCATCCCCGCCCTCTGGAAGGGCAGCACTATCTGATCGGCGAGATCCTGAAGAGTTATGTGAAACAGACACTCGAGATGGACAAGCAATTCACTCCATTCTCCTACCTGGGCTCTGAGTATCAATTTAAAAGCTCATATAGGGTGAACGATGAGTTGGAAATCAGCTTCAAGGGGAGCATCGACCGAATCGACCGGGTAGGGGATTCGGTGCGGATCATCGACTACAAGACAGGTAAAGGAGAAACCACATTCAGGGAGATGGCAACGCTTTTTGATGCATCAAAGAACAAACGTCCCTACCAGATCCTGCAGGTTCTGATCTATGGCCTTTTTTACCTGCAGGAGAACCCCGGAACGGTCATCTCACCCGCACTCTATTATCTGCGTTCAGTTTACGACCGGTTCGAACCTGTGATCCGTTACGACAAGCATCCCGTCAGCGATCTCTCACTCCTCTTGCCGGAGTTCCGGCACCATTTCGATGCCTTGCTGGAGGAGATCTTCAATCCTGCCCTGCCGTTTAGGCAAACCGAGAACATCCGGAGTTGTGAATGGTGCCCTTTCAGGGAGCTCTGTAACCGGTGATGACGAAAGGAACAAACCCTGTTATCCTTTTTTCCGTTTCACCCTCCTCAGAATCAGAAAGAGGGTGGTGAGCAGCATGATGAACAGCGCGATATACGCAATGGTGTCCGTCACCCGGATGCTTTGCGGTTTAAAACGGAACTCAATGGTGTGCTTTCCCTCAGGGACCACCAGACCACGGAGGGTATAGTTCACCCGCAGCATCTCAGCCGGTTCACCGTCAATGGTGATCTGCCACCCTTTGGGGTAGTATATCTCGGAGAAGACTGCCAGTTCATCTTTCTTCGCATCGGCCTCATAAATCAGGTAGTCAGAGTCATACCCGGTGAGCCGGATAAATGAGGCACTGTCGGCAGGGGTGATCTGAACCCCTGTCAATAGCGGCTCAAACTGTTTGTCAGCTACCGCTTCTCTGCGTAGGTCCAGGGAGGAGAGAGCCTCGATCTCTTCGTCGGCACTCCCGACAAAACGGATGTTGTCCACAAACCAGGCATTGCCCATGGCATGCGGGTTGAATACAGGCAGGGTGCCGCCACCATGTGCCGGCATGATGATCCAGCGGCTGTTGAGCATGTTCAGTACCTTGAATGCATCGCCGTTAACACTGTCCAGCCGGCCGCCGCTACTGATGATGGCCTGTTGAAGTGCACCCATCTCACGGGTGAGGTGGTGGTCAATCAGATCCTGGTAACGGCGCAGCTTGGCGGCATGGTAGCCTCCGATCACCTTGTGGTGGTAGGGGGTGACCCCGTCGTTGAAAGTGCTGGTCGCCATGTTCAGCACGCGATAGTAGAGGGTGCTGTCCTGCAGGATCACTTGATCTGTCGGAGTCAGCGTGAACAATTGCTGCGTTTGGGCAGGTACAACAAAATCTGAATCATTCAGGTATCGCTTGTTTACACTCCACATGTCGATCAACGACAGCAACAGGATGGACCCTACCATCCATTCTCCTTTGATCCTCTTCGTTGTGAAGAGCCATAGGATCAGCGCACCGATTGCCACGATAAAGAAGCTGCGCCAGGCATCTGCTGTGAAGATGGCCACCCGCATTTCGGTCAGGTTCGCCAGGATGGGCCGGATATGTTCCGGCGGGAGCGACTGCAGCGCCTGCATCTCTGAGGAAGAGACAAATGAGTGGAAGAAAACTTTGGGAAAGAGTGCGAATAGCAGCGCAATGCCGCCGGTGAGTCCCAGGCTGATATAGAGTGCACGCATATTGTGCTTCAATCCCTCCGGTTTCGCAACGATCTCTTTCACGGCCAGCGCTGCCAGCAGGGGGATGCAGAACTCAGCCACCACCAGTATGGATGATACCGCCCGGAACTTGTTGTACATCGGCACATAGTCGATAAAGAAATCGGTCAGCGGCATCAGGTTTTTCCCCCACGAAAGCAGGATCGAAAAAATGGTTCCTGCCAGCAGCGCCCATTTGATGGGGCCCTTCACAATGAAAAGGCCGAGAATGAATAACATCAGCACAAAGGCACCCACATAGACCGGTCCCGAGGTCCCCGGCTGCTCACCCCAGTACTGTCCGAGCTGTTGATAGATCTGCCGGTATTCAGGCCGCGCTTTGGCCATGGCACGCTCATTGTTGGAGATTGGGACAGAGGCTCCTCCTTTTGCGTTGGGCACCAGCAGCGTCCAGGTTTCACCGATGCCGTAGCTCCAGGCGGTGATGTAATCGCGTTCCAGTCCGTCACCGGTACTGTTCGCCTCATCATGGTGCGTCAGTTCCGACTTGCCGCGCATCGTCTCCTTGGAGTATTCGTAGGTATGGTAGAGATTGCTGGCATTGGCCGCAATACCGATCGCTCCTGCAATTACCAGCACACCGGTGGCTTTCAGAAAATCGGGCAGCTCTTGCCTGCGGATGGCATCTACTCCGAAAGCGATCACCATGAAAAGCATCACGAAGAGGAAGTAATAGCTCATCTGGATATGATTGGCCGAGATCTGAAAGGCAGTGAAAAGCATGAAAAGGAATGCCCCCAGCAGATATCTCTTCCGGTAGATGTAGACCAGCCCCGCAATCGTAGGCGGGATATAAGCCAGGGTGATGAATTTCCAGATATGACCCGCCGCAATCAGGATGAAGAAGTAGGAGGAGAAAGCCCAGACCACCGCCCCCAGTGCGCTCACCAGAGGCGAAGCACGAAAGGCGCGCATCAGGATGTAGAAGCCCAGTAGCATGATGAAAAGCAGATATACATAGTTGGGCAGGAAGAGCGAGTAGGCTCTTTTTGCCAGATCCAACGGCTTTGTGGAGTCGTAGGTGGGACTCATCTGGTAGGAGGGCATGCCACTGAACATGGAGATGTTCCACCGGCTCCGTTCGCCGTCGTGCCGTTCCATATAATCACGCTGTTCCTGTCCTTGTCCGATGGCTGCCAGCGAGTCGTGCTGTGCAATCACCCTGCCGTCGATCACGGCCGGTGTAAAGTAGAGGAAGGAGATCACCACAAAGAGCAGGATCACGATCAGATCCGGCAATATCTTTCTGAGATTGGCAGGGGCTTTCATCATTTTTTTATATTTCAGATTATCGAATCAACCACAAATGTACATTTTTATTCGCGGAAATCCGATGACACACGTTCACCAAGTCGCGCCGTTCGATGAACTACACCACCGGACTGCCCGGCATCACCTCTTCTGTGGGTGAGACCAGTACAAGCGTGCCATCGGCATTCTCTGCCGAAAGGATCATGCCCTCCGAGAGGATGCCCTGCAGTTTCCTTGGCTCCAGGTTGGCAATAAAGCAAACCTGTTTGCCCACCAGCTCTTCCGGGTTTGGGTACCAGGCAGCTATTCCGGAGAGGATGGTGCGTTGTTGAAGCCCGTCGTCGAGCAGGAAACGGAGCAGCTTGTCCGCCTTGGGTACCTTCTCACACTCCAGCACCGTGCCCACCCGGATATCCAGCTTCTCAAAGGTGTCGAACGGAATGATTTCTTTCACCGGTTTCGCCCGGTATTCGTTCGCCTCGTTTGTTTTCCTGGTGTCGAGCAGCTTCTGTATCTGTTGCTCAATCACTGCATCTTCTATTTTCTCAAACAGCAGCTCCGCCGTGCCCAGCCGGTGGCCTTCCTTCAGCAGATCGAAACGGCCCAGCTGCTCCCACGGCAGCTTCTCCGTCTGAAGGAAAGAGCGCAGCCTCTCCGCCGAGAAGGGGAGGAAGGGCTCACAGACGATGGAGAGGTTGGCAGTGATCTGCAGGGCAATATGGAGGATGGTTGCCGTGCGTTCCATATCTGTTTTGGCCGTTTTCCACGGTTCGGTGTCTGCCAGATACTTGTTGCCGATGCGGGCCAGGTTCATCGCCTCTCTCTGCGCATCACGGAAGTGGTACGTTTCCAGTAGTTGCTCCACGGAGGCTTTCACCTTCTCTGCCGCAGCCATGGTCTCCCGGTCGTAGTCGGTCAGCTCGCCGGCAGCCGGCACTTTGTTGTCGAAATATTTCTGTGTAAGCACCAGCGCCCGGTTCACAAAGTTACCCAGCACGGCCACCAGTTCATTGTTGTTGCGCGCCTGGAAATCTTTCCAGGTAAAGTCGTTGTCCTTGGTCTCCGGTGCATTGGCGGTGAGCACATAACGCAGCACATCCTGCTTGCCGGGAAACTCCTCCAGGTACTCGTGCAGCCATACCGCCCAGTTGCGGGAAGTGGATATTTTGTCTCCCTCCAGATTCAGAAACTCATTGGCCGGTACATTCTCCGGCAGGATGTACGATCCTTCCGCCTTCAGCATGACGGGGAAGACAATGCAGTGAAAGACAATATTGTCTTTTCCGATGAAATGCACCAGTTTGGTATCTTCCTGCTTCCACCATTTCTCCCAATCATCGGGCAGCAGCTCCCGCGTGTTGGAGATGTAGCCGATGGGTGCATCAAACCATACATAGAGCACCTTCCCTTCAGCACCCTCCACAGGCACCGGTACACCCCAGTCCAGATCACGACTCACCGCCCGCGGCTGCAGGCCCAGGTCGAGCCACGACTTGCACTGCCCATATACATTGGTCTTCCATTCTTTATGATCCTCCAGTATCCATTGACGCAGCCACGCCTCGTGTTTGTCGAGAGGAAGATACCAGTGCCGGGTCGTCCGCATCACCGGCACGCTGCCGCTAAGGGTGGATTTGGGATTGATCAGGTCGTTGGGACTGAGCGAGGTGCCGCACTGCTCGCACTGGTCGCCATACGCTCTTTCGTACCCGCAGTGCGGGCAGGTACCGGTGATATAACGGTCGGCCAGAAACTGCCCTGCCTCCTCATCGTAATACTGCTCGCTTTCCAGCTCCGTAAATTCTCCCTTGTCATACAATGTACGGAAAAAGCCGGAGGCTGTTTCACGATGTATGTCGGAAGTTGTGCGGGAATAGATATCGAAGGTGATACCAAATTCAGCGAACGATTTTTTAATCAATTCGTGATACCGGTCCACAATAACCCGGGGTGTTACTCCTTCATTGCGGGCTTTGATGGTGATGGGAATACCGTGCTCATCGGAGCCACCGACAAAGAGGACTTCTTCGCCTTTCAGCCTCAGATAGCGGGCGTAAATATCGGCAGGCAGATATACGCCTGCCAGGTGTCCGATATGTACCGGCCCATTGGCATAGGGCAGGGCCGAAGTGATCAGTGTGCGTTTGAATTGTTTTGACATACATTTTAGAAATGGGATACAAAAGTACATGAAAATCGAAGTGATTCCAAGCGTATGAAAATAAAAATCAGGGTTTTTTAGAGGAAAGATAGGAAAAGTCGATGTTTTGCACACATAATTCATTGAGATATCGAAAAAGGTGAACAACATCTCTTTCTCTCTTGTTAAAACGAAAATAAACGAAAAGAGTATGAATTTCAATTTACAGGGAAAGACCGCTATCATCGGCGGGAGCAGCAAGGGGCTGGGCAAAGCATGCGCCATGGCGCTGGCACGCGAAGGTGCAAACATTGCTTTGTGCGCAAGAAACGCGGAAGCATTGTATCATACGCAATGTGAGATAGATGCACTGGGTGTGCAGACGCTTTCCATCGTGGCGGATATGTCGAAGGCTGAAGACAATGTGCGTATTGTGCGGGAGACGGTGGCCCGTTTCGGCGGGGTGGATATCCTTGTGAACAATTCCGGAGGACCCAAGCCGGGGACATTTCGCGAAATTTCTGATGAAGATCTGGATGATGCATATCAGTCGGTTTTAAAATACAACATCCGGATGATCCGTCTCTGCCTGCCTTATATGGAGAAGAACGGATGGGGGAGGATCGTGAACATCACCTCGATAATGGTGAAGGAGCCTACACCCGATCTGGTGCTGTCGAATATTTTCCGCCTGGCAGTCGTGGGTTATGCCAAGACCATCAGCAAGGATTTGATTACCAATGGAATCACAATTAATAATGTGGCTCCGGGATACTTCAGGACAGACAGGGTGACCCAGTTGATGGAAGCACACGCAAAAGCAGAAGGTATCTCTGTGGAAGCATATGAACAAAGGGCAATAGCTGACTTTCCGCACAAACGCTATTTGGATCCGCAAGAGCTGGGCGACTTGGTCTGTTATCTCTGTTCCGATCAGGCACGTTCGATAAACGGGACTACCATCCAGATCGATGGCGGGCTGTTAAGCGGGTTGTAAAATTTTTGTTGATATGCAAGGCATCATACATGAATGAAGATCATTCATTTTTAGGAATCCTCTCTTCCGGATGCTCTCTTTTGAAATCGGACCAATACTCCCCGATGGTTTGTTTCACCTCCCTGTGCAGGATGAGCAACCCAAGGAGATTCGGGATTGCCATAAACGCCACCGTGAGCATCGACAAATTCCAGATGATGGTGGTGTCAGTGAAGGAGGCGATGAAAAATGCGGCCACGTAAACAATCCGGTAGAGGATTACATATTTCGCACCTACCAGATAGGTAACAGCCCTGTCGCCGTAGTACGACCAGGCAATGGCCGTGGAGAAGGCAAACAGCAGCAACCCCAACGCTACAATATATTTTCCTGAGTCGCCGAGAATGCTCCTGGTGAATGCCATAGTGGTTAATGGAGCACTGTGGATCAGCGAATTTCCTGTGAAAATGAGGTTGCCGGACGAATCAACCACGCTCCCGCCCACTACTGCAATCTCGCCATTGTAGTTCTCCCCTTCTTTTTTGATCAGGATCTCTTCAGCCACCGAGCGTGCATGGAGTATGGTATTGTTGCCTTGAATTTTGCCTTCCTCCACTTGCAATGTGCCTGTAAACAAAGGTATGCCGTCCTTGTTGTGCAGGTAATTTCTGATGGCTGTCACATCGGCAGCATCATTTTCATCATAAGCTCCTGCCAGCACCACGATATCGGTTTGCTGAAACTGATTGGGTAGCTTCTGGTTCCACACGCCCGAGGAGAGAAGCACCATTCCGGTAAGGAAACAGATGATGAGGGTATCGATAAAGGGCTCCAGGATGGCTACCATCCCCTCAGAGACAGGTTCCTGCGCTCTGGCGGCGGCATGTGCAATGGGTGCCGAACCCTGACCTGCTTCGTTGGAAAAAAGACCCCGGTTCACACCGTTGTTAAAAGCAAAGGCAAAACCGGCCCCCAGAAATCCGCCTGTCGCTGCCGTTCCCGTGAATACATCACGGAAGATCACCATAAAAGAGGGGATGATATTTTGATAATTGGATAGGATTACGGCCACAGCTCCCAGGAAATAAACAATGGCCATGAAAGGAACCAGTTTTTCGGTAACCCGGGCAATGCGCCTGATACCTCCGATAATGATCAGCGCCAGCAAAATGGACATCACCACACCCGTGACGACATGCCGGATGCCGAAAGTGGCAAAGATGGCATTGGAGATGCTGTTGATCTGGGGGAGGCTTCCTGTCCCGAACGATGATAACACGGTGGCCAGGGCAAAAAATCCTCCGAACCAGTATCCTGTTTTTATGAACTTACCATTGTTTAAGCGGATATTCAACCGCTTCTTCATATAATACATCGGCCCCCCGGCAACCATCCCTTTTTCATCAAAATCGCGGTATTTGTGGGAGAGGGTCACCTCCACAAATTTGGTACACATCCCCAGAAGGGCAGTCACCAGCATCCAAAACAGAGCGGCGGGGCCGCCTAAGTGGACAGCCAGCGCCACCCCGGCAATATTTCCCGTTCCCACTGTTCCCGACAAAGCTGTAGCCAGCGCCTGAAAATGGGTGGTATCTCCTTTATCGCTTTTTTTATCGTATTTCCCTGTTACAACGCGGATAGCATGTTTAAAATAACGGATTTGCGGAAACTTCAGATAAAAAGTGAAGAACAGTCCTGTTCCCAAAAGCAGGAAGGTGAACCAGTTATTGCCTCCGATATATTGATGCAGAGTAATGAAGAACTCATTGATTTGCTGCATAAAAAGCAGTTTTTGATGAAATAAACAAGACTAAGGGCGCAAATATAGAAATTCTTTTCAATAAATAGTGAAAAATTATTTAAAATATGAAATCCATCCGATTCCGGTTAATCTTTCTTATCTTTGTCACAACTTATAAATTCTAATCATGGATCGACGAAATTTCTTAAAAAAATCTGCCGTTACGGCAACCGGTTTAAGTTTGACCCCGCTGATGGGAAAATCATTTTCTTCCCTGTATGGTCAGTCAGCGCCAAACAACAAAATCAAAATCGGTCTCATTGGCTGTCGCAATCAGGGATGGAGCAATCTCAAAACCTTTATGCAGTATCCCGGCGTGGAGTGTATCTCCATGTGCGATGTGGATGAACAGTTCCTTTATCAGCGTGCATCGGAGGTGGAAGAGCTGTCTGGTAAGCGGCCACCGCAACTGGTCAAAGACTGGCGCAGGGTGATCGACAACAAGGATGTGGACATGGTGATCATCGGCACCCCCGACCATTGGCATTGCCTGCAGCTGATTGCTGCCTGTGAGGCAGGAAAGGATGTTTACGTGGAGAAACCACTGGCCAATACCATCGAAGAGTGTGACCTGATGGTGAAAGCTGCCCGTAAATACAACCGGATTGTGCAGGTGGGGCAGTGGCAGCGCAGTGATCCGCACTGGGATGAAGCAGCTGCCTACGTGCAAAGCGGAGCGCTCGGACGGGTGCGCACCGTGAAGGTATGGGCATACCAGACCAGCAAATGGACCCTGCCGGTGGTGCCCGACAGCGCTCCTCCCGCCGGTGTGGATTATGACATGTGGCTGGGACCGGCTCCCAAGCGCAACTTTAATCAGAACCGGTTTCACTATAACTTCCGCTTCTTCTGGGATTATGCCGGAGGATTGATGGCCGACTGGGGGGTGCATCTGCTCGACTATGCGATGAAGGGTATGAACGTGGGACTTCCCTCCTATGTCTATGGTGCCGGCGGCAAGTTTGGCTATCCGGATGATGCCATGGAGACACCCGACACGCTGATGGTCACCTACCGCTATCCCGGTTTTAACATCATCTGGGATCATGCCTGTGGCATTGGCAACGGACTGTTTGGCCTGCGCGAGGGAGTGGCCTTCTTCGGTGAGAACGGAACAATGATCCTTACCCGCAGTGGATGGGAGGTGATGCCGGAGCAAGCTATCAACAGTCGCACCTTCCCCTACTGTTATCCCTGCGACGACGAGAAGAAACCCAATACCCTCCGCATGGAAGCGGTGGAGAAAAGAGGAGGCAGCGGTAAAGGTCTCTACCTGCATGCCGGCAATATGCTGGAGTGCATGCGCTCACGCGAGCTGCCCAATGCCGACATCGCCATCGGCGCCGAGGTGGCCAAGCTGAGTCATATGGGCAACATCTCCTGTCGTGTGGGCAGCGCGCTGCACTGGGATAATGAGACCGGAGCATTTGATAACCTGGAGGCCAACAGGCTGATCAAAGCCAACTACTGTGATCCCTGGAAGCTGCCTAAAGTTTGAGCAGCATCCTGTAGGGTGGTTCATTCATGATGCAACAGAAAGCAGGCAGCGGAAAAATGAGCTATCCACTGCCTGTTCTATACAAAAAAGGATGGTCCCTGATATTGTGATAGGGGGACCATCCCGATCGCGTGACGCGATCCTGTTGATCACCTAAAACTTATACACCCACTCGGCGAAGGCATTCACCCAGCTCTGCAGGAAGGCACGGGTCTCTTCGCTCTTCAGGTTGTTCTGCTCGTCGAACAGCTCCCAACTGTTGCCTATATAGGCTTCCGGTTGCTGCATCATGTAGATGTTGAGGAACACCATCGGCTGCCGCAGCGCATGGTTGGCTGCTTCTCCACCCAGGGGGCTCATCGAACTGCTCACAATCGCACCCGGCTTGCCGCCCCACTTGCTCTGACCATAGGGCCGTGATGCCACATCCAGCGCATTTTTCAACACACCGGAGATGGTGCGGTTGTACTCGGGGGTGAAGAAGAGATAGCCGTCGGCGGCACCGATCTTCTCGCGGAATGCTTCCCACTCTGCAGGGGGGTTGCTATCCAGGTCTTCGTTGTAGTGCGCCAGCTGACCTATCTCCACGATCTCCAGCTCCAGCGTGTCGGGAGCCAGTTTGATCACCTCGTTCGCCAGTTTTCTGTTTACTGATTCCTTGCGTAAACTGCCTATCAGCACTGTAATTTTCTTTTTACTCATAGTTTATTTGTTGATTGTTGATTTATTTTTTTTACAGGATGTGACATCCCTTATATCGACAATAAAACGTTTTTTCCCATGTTTTGTTTAATCAAAAATATTGATGGTCAATTTACGGGAGATGACCTTTTTCCTGTGAAAGGGTTACCAACTCAGCCAAAAGCTCCCTGATTTTTTTGGGTCCTTTCTCAATGACTTTCAATGTCTCAAATACCTGTGCTGAAGTAATACCCGCCTCCCGCCAGCTGCTGCCCTTGCTGTAAGTATTCAGCAGCACCGGCATGATCGTATCTACCGAAGCAGCGAAAATGGCGTCAGCAGTCTCTTCCTTTTCAAATTCCAGCCAGACATCATAGTATTCCTTTCCCTGGTCGTAGGGCAGCTTGGTAAAAATCTTTTTGCGGCTTGATTCTCTCTGTCGAATTTGTTTTGGTTGGCTTCTTCATTAAACATGAAGGTGTTGCCTGTTTCAATCTCCACCAGAGCGTGGATGGAGATCATTTTGATGATGTGCAACAAGTTGAGATCCTGCTTGTTTTCGGCATACTCAAACATCAGCATAGCCATTAAAATGGTGTGCCACGCATGTTCTGCCGAGTTCTCGCGTCGCGAATCATCGGTAAGGTAGTTCCGGCGAATAACATTTTTTAGTTTGTCCGCCTCCAGGATAAAAGCGATTTGTTGTTTTACTCTTCGTTCCATAAAATTAGCTATTTTGTGTAAATGTTTCTCCCATCTCCTTACCTGAAATGAGTATGCGCAGAGATGTCACCGAATAACAGATAACCTGTATAGGGCTTCATTTCTATATGATAAACAGATTACGGGAGAAAGCGTTTACGGGTCCTGCTTAAATTTTCGTCGGGGAACGGCTAATTTCTCCGGAGAGTGGGATTCCATGCTTTCCTTCCTCAGGTTACGCATATAATAATGATAGGTTGTGTCGGGTGCAACCACAATCATATGAAACTGGTGGTCGGGAGGAACAATTACCGGCATATTATCCGGCGGTGCTTTCAGTGTCCTCCCCGCTTTCTTTCCCTCCTTTTTCAGATAATTTTCCCATATCGGGGTGGGTATCGTGTCGCCCGGATTAAAACGAAGCGTATCGATACGTTCCATTTCAAAGGGAGGCAAAGAGGGAGGAATAGAATTCCGGGGCAATAGTTTACGGTCTTTTTGCTGAGACATTACATTCACGGCAAAAAACACAACCAGTGTTGAGATAATGATGAATCGTTTCATAGCCCGTGATTTAGATGTGGCAAATATATGGGTAAATGACTCATGTTTCGCACTTCCCTCAAACAATTGACAAAGAAATAGAAGGGAAATGCGTTATTCTATATATCTCTGTTTGACAATGTTTTATAGTTTGCACTTTTTTCAATCGTCCTTGCCAATCACCGATGTGTACAATGCCATGATCATGGCTTCTGCCTCTGGGTTGGCAAGCATTTTTTCAAACAAGTCCTGGGAATCCAATTCCAGTACCTCGCATACAGTGCAGACCAACTCGATGAACAGGCCCCATAGCCGTCTGTCGAGCGTTTCTCTGAGTACATCGGCGTTCATTGACCGATAGAGTGCCCCTTTCGACTCGTAGTTATCGTACCGGAAACGAAGCGTCAACAACAGGTAAGCTATCATGCTGATGGTCGTTTCGGCCACCTGGGCATCAAAGTTACTGGATTGACATTTTCCCAGGTTCAGCAATTGTTTCGATTCGCGATTGAACACCTCCACAACCCATCTTACCTGGTAATGCTCGATCAACTTCTTGAAGGTCAGTTTCGTGTCCGTCGTCAATAAAACCTTCCAGTTGTCATGTTTGCCCCGTCGGCTAAAGAAAAGGCAGATCTCAACACCCTGGTACATCACCTTGGCCTGTTTGTATTGGTATCCCAGAGAACGGCATCGCCTGGGTTTGC
>JAHDQF010000033.1 GCA_018433945.1 Proteiniphilum sp.
ACGCAATTGGGGCCCTACGGTGGGTGTGACGCTGGGGTACACCCTCTTCGATGGCTTCAATCGCAGGCGGGAACAGAAAAATGCACAGATATCCATTCAAAACCGGCAACTGGAGCTGGAGCAGAGCAAGCTGGCACTGGAGAGCGATTTTGCCTATATGTGGATGGCTTATCAGAACAACCTGGAGCTGACCCAGTTGGAGGTGGAGAGCCTGGAGAATGCAGAACTGAATTACGAGATTGCCATGGAGCGTTACAAAATTGGCGACTTGTCGGGGCTTGAGCTCAGAGAGGCACAAAACAGTCTGCTGGAAGCAGAACAGCGCCTGCTTACCGCCCAGTACAACACCAAGCTATATGAGATCTCACTGCTGCAGCTCAGCGGCAGAGTAGGCGTATACCTTGAATGATACTCACCCCCATACCGCCATGGTAAAGCTGTAGGTTCCGCTTTTCCCGTGAGGCTCCCGGCTCCGGCCGGCAGGCTGCCGCCATGTAGATCATCTCCAACAGGGGCCTGTTGCCAGATGATCTTTGGCTATACCGGCCTGAATATTTCCCTGCCCTCGATACAAAAAAGTAAAAACAGCAGGCTGACATGACAGCAGATAAGAAAAGTTAACATTCTGCAGCAATGAAAGGTTTCTTTTTTTGTGGAAAAAGAAATGGAATCTCCATTTTTTTGTAACTTTGCTTACTCCATAACAGCATAAAACATACCTGCATAATGAAGAACTCCATTTACGCGGAGTTTCATGAGGGGTAACGATGACAATTAAGCGTCACGCGAGAAACAACATTAAGAAACTACCATATGGATAAAATTCAGGAACTTACCTCAAAGCTTTACACCGAGGGGGTGGAAAAAGGCAGGGAAGAGGCTGAGCGAATCATTGCTGAAGCCAGGATAAAAGAAAAACAGATCCTTGAAGAGGCTGAAGCAAAGGCTACCGGGATGATTGCATCAGCTCAGAAAGAGCAGGAGGAACGAAAGAAAAACACGGAGGCAGAACTGAAGCTTTACGCCACACAAGCCGCAGAGGCACTCAGGACAGAGATCATCAACCTGGTAACCGACAAGCTGGCCACCATGAACGTAAAAGCAGCAATGGAAGATAAGGACTTCATGCAAAAGCTGATCAGCGAACTGGTGATGAACTGGGCCAAAAACGAAAGCCTTACCGTGGGTGTAGAGGATGCTGAAGCACTCAAAACATACATCGCCTCCAACGTGAAGCACCTGCTCGACAAGGGATTAAAAATCGAATCGGTCAACGGTATCGGGAGTGGGTTTACCCTCTCACCCCAGGACGGATCCTACAAGGTACGCTTCGGCGAGGAGGAGTTCATCAACTACTTCCGCGAGTTCCTGCGTCCGCAGATACAACAGCTCCTCTTTTAACACTGAGAGGGAGTAAATCACTCCCCCTGATTGTACTTGCCTATGCTATTCAAAAATCAGTATTACTATTTTGTTTCAGGTTTGCCTGACTTCTCGTTCGACAGCACAAAACTCCCTTTCACTGTTGAGAGATTCCGGGAGATGCTCTTCGATGCCATCAAACCGGAGGACAGAAAGCTTTTCGCTCGCTATTTCCTGCGGTACGACAACGACAACCTCTTTCATTTCCTGAAGAAGAGCAACGCTGCATGGCATCCCGCAGGTAATTTCACACATGAGGAGCTCGAAGAGCTGGTCAACAGGGTGAAAGCCGATGAGCCGATGGAGCATCCGCTGGCACCCGGCTACTTCGCAGCAGCTGTCAAAGCCTGGCTCAATGATGAGGGAACCAATGGTGCACGCACCCTGGAGGACCTGATCAGCTCCTTCTACATGGACTACGGGCTGGAAGCCAAAAACAGCCTGATTGCCCGCTGGTTTGAGCTGAACCTCAACATGGGAAATATCCTCTCAGCCATCTATGCCCGCAAATATGGAATCGACATCCAGAAGGTGGTAGTGGGCAACAATCCGCTGTCTGTCATCATCCGGGAGAATCCCAATGCCCGTGACTTCGGCCTCGGACAGGAGCTGGACTGGTTCGAAACCATCGTGCGCATCTCGGAGGAAAGCGACATTTATGAGCGGGAGCGTAAGCTGGACAAGTTTCGCTGGGAATGGCTCGAAGAGGAGACCGCGCTGGACTATTTCAACATCGAGTACCTCTTTGCCTATCTCTGCAAGCTGGAGATACTGGAACGGTGGGTCCGCCTCAATGCCGAGGAAGGTGAACGAATCTTCCGGGAGTTGATCCAGGAGCTGAAAAGCGGTATCGGCATGCCGGATGATATCTGACAACGACAAACAACAACAACCATATATGCTAACAAAAGGAACAGTAAAAGGAATCATTGCCAACCTGGTCATCGTGGAGGTTGACGGACCGGTATCCCAAAACGAGATCGCCTACATTGACCTCGAGGGTACCCGCCTCATGTCGGAGGTGATCAAGGTGGTGGGAAAGAATGTCTATGTGCAGGTGTTCGAGAGCACCCGCGGACTGCAGGTGAACAGCACGGTGGAGTTTCAGGGACACATGCTGGAGGTGGTGCTCGGACCGGGACTGCTGGAACGTAACCTGGACGGGCTTGAGAACGACCTCGACAAGATGGAGGGTGTCTTCTTGAAGCGGGGGGAGTACACCTTCCCGCTCGACGAGCAAAAGGAGTGGTCGTTCAAGCCGCTGGCAACGCCCGGTGACAAGGTGACCGGCGGCTCCTGGCTGGGCGAAGTGGATGAAAACTTCCAGCCGCATAAAATCATGGTTCCATTCGTGATGAAAGAGGAGTACACCCTCAAGAGCATCGTGGAAGAGGGCAACTACAACATCCACCACACCATCGCGGTGGTGACCGATCAGGCAGGAAAGGAGCATGCCATCACCATGGTGCAGCGCTGGCCGGTGAAGGTGCCGATCACCACCTACAAGGAGAAGCCGCGTCCCTACAGGCTGCTGGAGACCGGTGTCCGCTCGATCGACACACTCAACCCGATCGTGGAGGGGGGTACCGGCTTCATCCCCGGCGCCTTCGGTACGGGCAAAACCGTGCTGCAACACGCCATCTCCAAGCAGGCGGAAGCCGATATCGTGATCATCGCTGCCTGTGGCGAACGTGCCAACGAGGTGGTGGAGATCTTCACCGAGTTTCCCGAGCTGATCGACCCCCACACGGGACGCAAGCTGATGGAGCGTACCATCATCGTGGCCAACACCTCCAACATGCCGGTGGCGGCACGCGAGGCATCGGTCTATACGGCGATGACCATCGGCGAGTATTACCGCTCCATGGGACTGAAAGTACTGCTGATGGCCGACTCCACCTCTCGTTGGGCACAGGCCCTGCGGGAGATGAGTAACCGGCTGGAAGAGCTGCCCGGCCCCGACGCCTTCCCGATGGACTTGTCGTCCATCATCTCCAACTTCTACGGCCGCGCGGGACATGTCACGCTCAACAATGGTCAGGAGGGATCCATCACATTCATCGGCACCGTCTCGCCGGCCGGAGGTAACCTCAAAGAGCCGGTGACGGAGAACACCAAAAAAGTGGCCCGCTGCTTCTACGCGCTGGAACAGGATCGTGCCGATAAGAAACGATACCCGGCCATCAACCCGATTGAATCCTACTCCAAGTATATTGAATACCCTGAATTTGAAGAATTTATCTCGGAACATATCTCCGACGACTGGATAGAAAAAGTGAATGAGGCCAAGACACGTCTGCTCAGGGGAAAAGAGATCGCAGAACAGATCAATATTCTGGGCGACGACGGCGTGCCGGTGGAATACCATATCACCTTCTGGAAGTCAGAGCTGATCGACTTCATCGTGTTGCAACAGGATGCCTTCGATGAGATTGATGCGGTCACCCCCATCGAGCGGCAGAAGCATATCCTCGACCTGGTGACGGAGATCTGCCGCACCGATTTTGAATTCGACCACTTCAACCAGGTGGCTGACTTCTTCAAAGAGCTGATCAACATCGGCAAGCAGATGAACTATTCCGAGTTTGGCTCAGAAAGATTCAATCACTATTGCAATCAATTGAAAGAACGGGTATCCGATAATCAGTTGTCAGTTGTAAGTGCTTAGCTATTAGCTTTTAGCCTTAAGCTTTTAGCTTTTAGCCTTAAGCTTTTAGCGTATCGCTTACCGCTTACCGCTTACAGCTTATAACTTACAGCTTATAGCTTACAGCTTATCAATAAATCATAGGAATTATGGCAAAAGCATTTCAGAAAATATATACCAAGATCACCCAGATCACCAAGGCAACCTGTTCGGTAAAGGCTACCAACGTTGGCTATGATGAGCTGGCAACCGTGAACGGCAAGCTGGCACAGGTGGTGAAGATTATCGGTGACGAGGTGACCCTCCAGATCTTTGAAGGTACCGAGGGGATCCCCACCAACGCAGAGGTGATCTTCATGGGCAAGGCTCCTTCACTGAAAGTGGGAGAGCAGCTCTCCGGACGTTTCTTCAATGCCTACGGCGATCCCATCGACGGGGGACCCGTGCCCGAAGGTGAAGAGCGGCCCATCGGCGGGCCCTCGGTTAACCCCGTGCGCAGAAAACAACCCTCTGAGCTGATCGCCACCGGTATTGCCGGCATCGACCTCAACAACACGCTGGTGTCGGGACAGAAGATCCCCTTCTTTGCCGACCCCGATCAGCCTTTTAACCAGGTGATGGCCACCGTGGCACTGCGAGCCAAAGCAGACAAGATCATCCTTGGCGGGATGGGGATGACCAACGACGACTATCTCTTCTTCAAGAATGTCTTCAGCAACGCAGGCGCCCTCGACCGCATCATCTCCTTCATGAACACCACCGAGGATCCCGCAGTGGAGCGCCTCCTGGTACCCGACATGGCGCTGACCGCCGCCGAATATTTCGCTGTGGACAAGAATGAAAAGGTGCTGGTGCTGCTCACCGACATGACCTCCTACGCCGATGCGCTCTCGATCGTCTCGAACCGTATGGATCAGATCCCATCGAAGGACTCCATGCCGGGATCACTCTACTCCGACCTGGCAAAGATCTACGAGAAAGCAGCACAGTTCCCCACCGGCGGCTCCATCACCATCGTGGCGGTCACCACACTCTCGGGGGGCGACATCACCCATGCGGTACCCGACAACACCGGGTACATCACCGAGGGACAGCTCTTCCTGCGGCGCGACAGCGACGTGGGCAAGGTGATCGTCGACCCGTTCCGCTCGCTCTCGCGACTCAAACAGTTGGTGCAGGGCAAGAAGACACGCGAAGATCATCCGCAGCTAATGAACGCGGCCGTCCGCCTCTACGCCGATGCGGCCAACGCCAAGACCAAGCAGGAGAATGGCTTCGACCTGACCGATTACGATGAGCGTACGCTCTCTTTCGCCAAGGATTACTCCGAGTTCATACTGGCCATCGACGTCAACCTGGACACGGAGGAGATGCTCGACAGGACCTGGAAGCTGCTGGCAACATACTTCAAGCCCGCCGAGGTGAACATGAAGAAAGAACTGGTGGATAAATACTGGCATTGATGGCGATCAGATTTCAATATAACAAGACTTCCCGCCAGCAGCTGGAGAAACAGCTGCAGGTGAGGATACGTGCGCTCCCCACCCTGCAGAACAAGGAGACAGCGCTGCGTATGGAGGTGAAGAAAGCCAAAAAGGATATCGAACAACTGGATGAGGAACTGGAAAAGAGGATCCACTCCTACGACAAGATGGTAGCTCTCTGGAGCGAGTTCGATCCAACCCTGGTGCGGGTGGAAGATGTAAAGCTCTCCAGGAAAAAGATTGCAGGAGTGGTCCTCCCCATCCTGGAGAAGGTGCAGTTTGAGACCAGACCATTCAGCCTCTTCAACCGGCCCAAATGGTTCCTCGATGGGGTGAAGACCGTGGAAGAGCTGGCCGAGATAGGTATCCGGCGCGATTTTCAGGAGATACGACTGAACCGGCTCGAATTTGCCCGAAAAAAAACCACCCAGAAGGTGAACCTGTTCGAGAAGATACAGATCCCCGGCTACCAGGAAGCGATCCTGAAGATCAAACGATACCTGGAGGATGAGGAGAACCTCTCCAAGTCGTCACAGAAGATCATGCGTGCCCACCAGGAGAGACGAAAAGAGGAGGAGGGAAGCATATGGTAGCAAGAATGAAGAAATTCACTTTCCTGGTCTTTCACAGGGATTATGACACTTTCCTGCATGAGCTGCGGGAGCTGGGGATGATTCATGTGGTGGAACAGGATCGCAAGGCACTCGACAGCGAGGAGTTGCAGCAATTCATGGCGGAGACACGGCGACTAAACGAAGCAAAGAAGATACTGGAGAAAGCGATCGACAAGAAGTCGCTCCTCCCACCCAATGATGTCAACGTAGAAGAGGGGATGTTGATTCCCGATCGCATCGCTGAGATTGAGAATGAGAAATCGACGCTGGCACAGCAACTGCAGGTAAGCCTCCGGGAGCGGGAAGCACTGCGTCCCTGGGGGAACTTCGACCCGGGGTATATCGCGCGACTGGAAGAGGCAGGCTACCACCTCAGCCTCCTCATCGTGCCCGACAGGAACTATAACCCGGAATGGGAAGAACAATATAACGCACTGGTAATCAGAAGAGAAGGGTCGAAAACCTATTTCGTCACCCTCACCAAAGAAACTGGTCTGGCAGACCGTCTCAACCTGGAGGAGATGAAACGACCCGAGCTGTCGCTTCAGGAGCTCGACAAGCTGATTGCCGAACTGAAAAAACGAATCAGCGAGAAAGATGAAGCACTGAGGCAGCTGACGGCCGACCTGCCCTCACTGGAGGCAGCCATCAAGGAGCTGAACACCCGTATCTTCTTCACCCGTGTAGCCCAAAGCGCCACCCATGTGGCCGATGAGAAGCTGCTGATGCTGCAGGGATGGGCACCAGCCGCGAAGGAGAACGACATCGCAGCCTACCTGGAATCCAAAGAGAGCTACTTCGAGACTGCTGACCCGGAACCTGAAGATGACGTCCCCATCCTGTTTGCCAACAACCGCTTCACCCGACTCTTCGAGCCGATCGCGGAGCTTTACATGTTGCCCAAATACAACGAGATCGATCTCACGCCCTTCTTCGCCCCATTCTACATGATCTTCTTCGGTCTCTCGCTGGGAGATATCGGCTACGGTACTTTCCTCCTGGTCGCCTCCACCCTGGCGTTGATCTTCATGAAGAAGGCCGGCAAATCGATGCGGGGCATGCTGCGGCTGGGACAGGTACTGGGTGCCTCTACCATGGTGTGTGGCCTGCTCACCGGCGGTTTCTTCGGATTCAGCATCTACGAGACCAATATCCCCTTCTTCCAGAATATGAAGGAACAGGTCTACTTCGACAACCAGCAGATGTTTGTGCTCTCACTGATACTGGGTGTGATACAGATCCTCTTCGGCATGATCCTGAAGATCTTCAACCGAATCAAACAGTTCGGCTTTCGATATGCCCTCTCCACCATCGGATGGGTGGTGCTGTTGCTGAGCATGATCGTGGCGTACCTCTTCCCGTCGCTGCTGGCAATGGGAGGCACCCCTCACCAGATTGTGATGGGGGTGGCAGCCATCCCGATCTTTTTCTTCAACTCACCGGGAAAGAACCCGCTGCTTAACCTGGGACTGGGACTCTACGACACCTACAACATGGCAACCGGATTGCTGGGGGATGTGCTCTCTTATGTGCGTCTCTTTGCGTTGGGCCTCTCCGGTGGCATCCTGGCCAGCGTCTTCAACAGTCTGGCATTGGGGCTGAAACCGGACAACGTGGTGACCGGGTCGCTGGTGTTCCTGATCATCTTCCTCTTCGGCCACGCGATGAACATTTTCATGAATGTGCTGGGTGCCATTGTTCACCCCATGCGTCTCACCTTCGTGGAGTTCTACAAGAACGCGGAATTCACAGGTGGAGGAAAACGTTACGAACCTTTTAAAAAGTAGGGGAACACCATTCCTGAAAATATGAAGTGAAGACAAAAAAATAGATTCAAATCATTAAGAACCAACAGAAAACAACAAACAAATAACAATTCACAACATGGACAGTAACTTATTAATTGCCTATATTGGCATCGGAATCATGATCGCTCTTTCAGGTATCGGTAGCGCCTACGGAGTTACCATTGCCGGTAACGCAGCAGTGGGCGCATTGAAGAAAGATAACAGCAAGTTCGGAAACTTCCTCGTGCTGACGGCACTCCCCGGTACGCAGGGGCTCTACGGCTTTGCCGGATACTTTATGTTCCAGAGCATCTTCAACGTGCTGACGCCAGAGATTTCAGCCATCCAGTCTTCAGCCGTGCTGGCCGGAGGCCTGGCTCTGGGGCTCATCGGTCTCTTCTCATCCATCCGTCAGGGACAGGTATGTGCCAATGGCATCGCCGCCATCGGACAGGGACACGACGTCTTTGGTAACACGCTTATCCTCGCGGTGTTCCCCGAGCTCTACGCCATTGTCGCGCTGGCAGGTGTCTTCCTGATCGGCACCGCAGTAGCCTAAGCGCGATAACAAGCAGCCTATCCAGATCAATCCATTGTGATCTCTCTGCGGACGATGCCAATGTCCTTCATTGAGGAGGGATCCCCCACCGGCTCAATGTGTGTGGAGACAGTTACCGGCTCATCAAACAGGCCGATAATTGTCTCTTCCACATCATCGGCACAGTCATGTCCCTGTTTCACGGTCCATTCACCGGGGACAAGCAGATGCAATGAGATAAACTTACGCTGTCCCGCCGTACGGGTCATCAAAGAGTGATATTCTATTTGTTTTTCCTGCAATGAATCCAGATAGACCCTTATTTTCCGCAAGTCTTCCTCCGGGATAGTGGCATCCATCAAGCCGTTGGCAGAGCGGCCTATCAGCTTGTATCCGGTATATAGAATATTGAGTGCCACCAGGATGGCGATGACAGGGTCGATGATCAACCACCCGGTAAATTTCACCATCACGATGCCGGCGATCACGCCGGCCGAAGTCCATACATCGGTCATCAGGTGTCTGCCGTCGGCTTCCAGGAGGAACGATCTCTTTTCCTTCCCGTTTTTTATTAAAGTGAGCCCCACCACCAGGTTTACTACCGATGCCAGAAGTGAGAACAACAGGCCGGTGTTGAGATTCTCAAGAGGTTTAGGTTCAATGAGGCGGGGTATGGCAGACCGGATGATGCTTAAAGCAGCAATAAGAATGAGCGCTCCTTCCATCGCACTGGAGAAGTATTCCGCTTTGCTGTGTCCATATTCGTGACCTTCATCTGCCGGCCTTTGGGAAATATGGAGCATGACCAGTCCAAATACAGCAGCGAACAGGTTCACGAACGACTCCAGCGCATCGGACATAAATCCAACCGATCCTGTAACATGATAGGCATAAAATTTCAGCAGGATGGTGGCTATCGCCGCAGCAATAGAGAGATACATAAATTTTGAGAGTGGCGTCTGTTTCATTGCAGCGAAATGCTTTATGAACAGACAAAGATAATCTATTTACACACCTCATCCAATGCTCCCGGCGGTTTTTTTATGCCTTTTCAGGATGCTCACTTTCACGCCTCATTGGGTGGCAAAACGGTAGCTACCGGAGCCAATCTCTATCTCCATTTCTGTGCCGGTTTCATTCACCCTGCGGATACCGGCACCGGTTGGTGTTTGAATATGCAAATCCTTTGGCAGCCGCACAATCGCAGAAGTATTGGCAGGAATCGTGACATCCCAGCTAAATGCATCCCCCTCGCGGGTCCATTCGCTCTTAATTTCTCCATATACCGAATGGTAGGATGCCTTCACATGCGATAATCCTTCCGGAAATTGAGGCTCCATCCATATTTTTTTGTACGCCACGCTCTCCGGATGGTTCTTGATGCCTGCCAGATCCTCGTAGTACCAGATGATCAGGTCACCCAGCAGCATCACATGGTTGCCAGAGTTCATCGCCGGATCGGCGGTATCGCCGTTCCAGAGCTCCCAGATGGTGGTGGCACCCTTCTCGATCATATAGCCCCAACTGGGATATGTCTTGTTGGTGGCGATCCTGTAAGCCAGGTCCACGTTGCCATGCTCCGTGAGGCCGCGCATCAGCTGCTGGATGCCCAGCACACCGGTGCTGACATGACCGTCGAAATCTCTTTCCGTCTTTTGAACAATGTTCTCAAAAACAGGCTTCTCATACCCTTCGGGAACCAGGCCCAGTTGCAGCGAGAGGATGTTGGCCGTGACCGTGTTGTTATCATAGCGGGCAGAATCGGCATCAAAATAGCGGGTATTGTAGGCCTCTTTGATCTTCGCAGCCAGCTCGCGAAACTGCGGGATATCGGCCTGGTTGCCGGTAATCTCCGCGAACTGGGTCATGAGGTTCAGCAGGCTGTAATACATGGTGGTACTTAACACCGGCCCTGCTGTCTTCCTGGCGGGGTCTTGTGAGTGAATCAGATCCTGTCTTTCGGGAGGCATGCACCAGTCGCCATAGGTATCTTTTGTCAGGATATAGTCCTGCATCGAAACTTCCTGGATACGCTCCAGGTAGCGTTTCATGGAAGCGTAATGTTTTTTGACCGGTGCCGTGTCACCATACTGCTGCCAGAGCATCTGAGCCGCATAAAACCAGGCTGCGGGCCAGGTCACGTCGTCGTTGTAGATGGTCCAGTAGCGGGGTGAGACAACAGAAACACTGCCTTCAGGACTTTGTGAATCTTCGATATCCTGTGTCCATTTGCTGTACAGCAGCGCATTATTGAAAACAAATGCTTCTCCGAAACATCCGGTC
>JAHDQF010000079.1 GCA_018433945.1 Proteiniphilum sp.
ATGCCATATTTATTATACAAATGTATAATTAATATTCCACAAAAACAAGACCTTTGAGATTTTTATTTTGTTAATTATCTGTTTATTGAAGCAATCCTGCTTAATTAGTTGTACAATTAATTGAAAAACTCACGATACTCCAAGGCTTCGTTACTTTTGTTCCCGGGAGGATTCATCCTGCCGATTAAATCGAGTAAACCCTCTTCGCCGGTAGATACCAGATCGGCAATCGTTTGGTTATATTTCCGGGGTGTTTCTGCTGGCAGTTGTGCCAGTGCATCGGCAACAATGGTGGCTTTTGTTCTGCCAGTCGGCAATTGAGCCTGTATGCCGCTTGTAACAAGCAAGCTCAGGCAGATTATGATCCGTTGTATATGTTTCATATTGTAAAATTATGTAGAATAAAGAATATGAATAAGAATAAAAGAATGAATATGCTTCGAAAACCCCATGTTGCAAAAAAAATATTGACAATGCATTGAATATCAATAGGCATTTTGGACTCACTTGCAATGAAAGAGACATTTCGGAGAGGTGGACACAAGCGTAAAAATTTGAGATGCAAGAACGAATTGGCACGTCAGCATATCAGCACATCATTATATGGTCCAGGGAGCCCGTGTGGGTTGATCTAGCAGCCGGTTTGCCTCTTCATCGTTGACGAACATCTCTGTCACGGGATCAAACGCAAGTGTCCTGTTCAACTGGAGTGCCACGGCACCCATATTTACGAGGGTGCATGAGCGGTGTCCGTTTATTTCATTCAGGGCGAACTTCTGTCTGTTGCGGATGCATTCAAGAAAGTCGGTGTTTTGTGCCTGGGGCTCGGGGAAGTCGGCCAGCTTCTTTTCCCAGTCGGGAATGTCACAAACGAAGTTCTTGTACACATTGCCATTCGGTCCGGAGATGTAGGGTGTGTCGGGTTCGCCGTAATCTCCTCCCCAGAGGATGATCTGGCAGCCGTCGGCATAGGTGTAGGTGATGGATCGCCAGGTTCCTACCGCATCGGGATGTTGCTGTGGCGCATCGACCTCCACTTTCACGGGACTGGTATCATCCTTGCCCAGCATATACTGTACCGGGTCAATGTAATGTTGTCCCATATCGCCCAGGCCACCGCCGTCATAATCCCAGTATCCGCGGAAGGTCTGGTGTACGCGGTGAGCGTTATAAGGTTTATAGGGCGCCGGCCCCAGCCACATATCATAATCCAGTTCCTGTGGTACCGGCTGCGGTTCGAGGTGTGTTCTACCCACCCAATAGAACTTCCAGTCAAACCCGGTATGTTTGCTGATGTCACCTTCAGGGGCCAGCCCAGCATGCCGCTGTCGATCAGCTTTTTGAGAGGTTTCACCGGTGTGCCGAGGCCATAGAAGGGATCTTTGAAGCGGAACCAGGTGTTCAGGCGGAAGATGTTGCCGTGCTGAGCAATGGCTTCACGCACCCGTTTTCCTTCGCCAATGGTACGGGTCATTGGCTTTTCACAGAAAATATCTTTCCCGGCTTTTGCCGCTTCAACCGACATGATCCCGTGCCAATGGGGTGGGGTGGCGATGTGCACGATATCCACATTTTGATCGAGGATCAGGTCGCGGAAATCATGGTAGAGGTTGATTTTATCCTTTACCAGTTTGGCTGCCTGTGAGAGATGGTTGCTGTCCACGTCGCACATGGCAACCACGCGTGTGTTGTTGTAGGGAACATGGTTGCGTCCCATACCCCCCACGCCGATAATTCCTTTCGTCAGCTCATCGCTCGGAGCGATCATGCCTTTCCCCAGCACGTTTCGGGGAACGATGGTGAGCAGGGTTACACCGCCCATCGTTTTTAAAAATTGTCTCCTGGAAGTCATAAATATTTTAATATTTTATTTAGATAATGCTTGTTTTCATCAATTTCACAAAAATAGGGATTTTATATAGAAAAAAGCCAAATTTGATGAATCAGTTGGCATCTAATTTTAAAAAACCTGGCATTTAATGCTTCTCCGTCAAACAGGTGCTAAGGCCTCCACAGTTTTTCCGCCATCTCATACCTGTTTGGTTATCGGAACTTAAATACTTCGGAAGGGGTCCTTGCTCCTGCCATCAGCTTCAATAGTTCTGAAACGATCTCTGGATGTTCAGCAGCCACATTGTGTTCTTCCCCCAGGTCGCTGGTCAGGTCATACAATTCGGTAGTGGTTTTTGCCGGATCACTGACCTCATAACGCACCAGCTTCCAGTTGCCTTTCCGCAAGGCCTGCCTGCCTCCTCTCTCATGAAACTCCCAGTAGAGGTACGCATGTTCCTGCTGTCCTTCCTTTCCCAGCAACGTGGGCAAAAATGAAATTCCATCAAGATTGTCCGGAGTTTCGATACCGTTCAGTTCCGCAAGTGTGGGCATCACATCCCAGAAAGCCGAAATATGGTCAGTTGTTGTTCCTTCCTGTATCTTACCCGGCCACCAGGCGATCATCGGCTCGCGGATGCCTCCTTCGTAAAGATCCCGCTTATACCCTTTCAAGGGGCCGCTGCTGTCAAAATAATCGGGATCTGCCCCGCCTTCGAGATGAGGGCCATTGTCAGAAGAAAAGATGACCAGTGTGTTCTTATCCAGGTCAAGTTCCTTCAGCTTATCCAGTATCTCTCCGACCTGCCGGTCCAGCAGGGTGACCATGGCTGCAAAGGCAGCGTGGCCCTCGGGCTGCGTGCCATAAGCCCCTTCCCGGAACTCCTTATCTCCGGGTTCTGCACCCTTGTAACTCTTTTCCGGCAGGAACTTTCCCCGGAAAGGCTTTATGTATTTTTCAGGCACCAGTAATTCGGCATGAGGAATGGTGGTAGGGTAGTACAGAAAGAACGGTTCATTGTGATGCTTCTCCATAAACTGCAGGGCTTGTTGGTGAATTAATTCCGGGGCGTACTCTACAAACCGTTCTCCGCTGTTTCCTTCCAGAATGACCTTTTCCTGATTGTGCCACAAATACGCGGGATAGTAATTATGCGCCAGTCTTTGGCAGTTGAATCCGAAAAATTCATCAAAACCCTGGTTGTTGGGATCCCCTTCCGATCCGGGGTAGCCCAGTCCCCATTTCCCGAATGCTCCCGTTACGTAGCCAGCCTGTTTCAGCATTTCAGCTAACGTGAAGGTGCTGTCAGGCAAGGGCCACTGTCCTTCAGGAGCCACTTCCTTATTCCCACGAATGGGAGTATGGCCGGTGGTTTGGCCGGTCATCAGGGAGGAACGGGAAGGGGCACTCACAGTAGTTCCTGCATAGTGCTGTGTAAAGCGCATCCCTTCCCGCGCCATCCGGTCGATATTCGGGGTCTGAAAGCGCTGCTGCCCGTAACAACTCAGGTCGCCATATCCGAGATCATCGGCCAGGATGTAAATAATGTTGGGTTTTTGAGCGTCCATGCTGACGGGTGCGTCTTTTTTATTTTTCGCTCCGGTACATGATCCTATTGCAGCCACGGTCAGGGGCAAAATAATCAGTTTATTTGGATTCATAATCTGGTGTTTTTTATGCTTAAAAATGCTTTATTATCCATATTGAAACTCATCTATGAGTCCCCTTCTGCCATAAATAAATTATCAACTAAATGCTCCCTTTGACTTTTTATACTCCGAATTTTTAAAGGGAATCCATTTCTATGAGCATGCTTCGAAAACCCCTTAAATGGAATCTTATCATGAATATGTTATTTATTTTCAATTAATTGCAATGAGTAAAAAGAGCAAAAATGATTTTTCGAAGGAGAGTCATTATTTAATGCCAAATACGCTCTCGACCACGTCGCTGCTTTTGTATCCGTACCGGACTGCTTTGATACGAATTGAATGGGTGCCTTTGGATAAGTGCAAAGGGCCATTGTATAATTTCCAATGTGGGTTATTTCCTGTCTCGGTGGTATAAACGATGGATGCACCGTGGGTAGGACAGTAAAATGAAAGTGTCATCGGGTCTGAAAAGCTTCCCCCTGTCTGATATTTTTTTAAACCTCTGTCTTCTTTTGCATTGACAATGAAATATGGGTTGTCAGTTACCGGCTGTATTCCTCCCGGCCACATTTGTTCAATCATTTCGGGTTCATTCATATGTCCCATGTCTCCTGTCTCCATCGTCCATTGTTTTTGCTGCCTGCGCATCTCATCCAGCACCTCTTTATATTTTGGATCATCGGCCAAGTTAGTCAGTTGATACGGA
>JAHDQF010000035.1 GCA_018433945.1 Proteiniphilum sp.
CCCAACCCCGTCAGGACCGGAAGGTAGCAGCGGTAAGTGAATTGTCCATGAGACACAGGCGATTTGTTGGCTGGGTTTTCTTTTATCGGCGCTTATTGGCATACATGGCCTTGTCAGCCTGCTGGATAAGCTGTTCCAAAGAGGATGTGGTTTTCGCATTGCTGAACGCACTCCCTATGGTGACTGCAATCATGCACGGAAGACCTTGACGTTGGCTGATGTCACATAAGGCTTGCTTGAAGCGTGCAGCCAACAAGTCGACGGTTCCGCTCGGGGCATCCAAGGCAAGTACCAAAAACTCGTCGCCGCCCCACCTACCGATGATGTCGGAGGAACGAAAACTTGTTTCCAGAGTCTTCGCCACCAACTTGAGCACCCGATCACCTTCATCATGCCCATAGGTGTCGTTGATCTGCTTGAAGGTATCTATGTCGATGCTTAAAAGCACGACTTCGGTTTTGAGCCGGTGGCAATGCTTGAGTTCCTGTTCAGCCATCATCTTGAAACCTCTGCGATTGTACAGACCAGTCAGCTCATCGGTAAGAGCTTGCAGCAGCAACTCCTCCTGCAGGGTTTTATAACTGGTCAAGTCGCGAACCACGAGAAAGGCTCCCTCTTCGACTGGTATATCGATCCAGCGTATTTCCATCCACCGTTGATTCTCATCAGAGCCGAGGATTTGGACTTGTATGGCGGAGAGACTTTTGTCCTTTTGGAGTATCCTGTGCAGAAAATCCTCCATGGGAACATGATAATCGGGATGCATGAAGGTAAGAAGGGAGAGGCCGAAAAGAACCTGTTGGGAGGAGAATCCAAGCAAACTCGCAAAGCTTCTGTTTGCATGTAAGACTATACCTTCCATGCTGACATAGCATACTCCGTCAGGAAGGTTCTCAACCAAGGCTTTCCATGTCGAATCCAGAGCATTGTGCACCGTTTGTCTCCTTGTGTAGTTGACATTTCAGAAGCACAGCTGAGGTGTAATTCGACTTCCGATACTAGAACAAGTAGAGAGCCAGTGCAAGGGTAATCGAAGGAAACCGACGAAAAATCGTCATTTTGTATTCGTATGCAAAACAACCAAATACATACGTATTTTTCTCAGTCTTTCTCAGATTTCCGACTCGATATCAGCATGTAATACTAAAAACAGGGAACCTTGCACATGAACCATACCCGCCTGCCAAGGAGCCTGATGTATGGAACATCGGAGTCGATCCGGAAGATGATTGGTTCGACTCTACGCATGGTGCTGAAGCAACACCATCAGTGTTCACCCATCTACCTGTCTTGGTTGCTGATTTGGGACAGGTTTTCCCACTTTGCATGGCAGGCTCGCATGTCTTTCCCCCCGACCATATTTACTTGGAACCAATAATTCTCAAAACTATCCAAGTCTTTGGTTATGCCCCGGTTGCAGGAAAAATTCATTCTATTGAAGAATCGAGTTCAATCCATGGAGACACCAGTATCCGTGTGGCTGTCTAAAGGGATTTCACCTACGTGCAGGGTCATATCATGACAGAGAATTCCCTGTATGTTGGGTAAAACGGGAATGGAAGCAACCTGGACTTATTAGTGCCGGATAGAGCTATTATCGCTGAACAACGCCAACACTTTCTTGAGCTTCTACCCCTACGAAGCAAAGTATGGTATACTCGCACAGTACGCTTGCAAGGGAGCACTCATGGCATATGAAGTAACTGCAACCAGGAAACGACCCCAGGTTTTCGATAATCTTGTGGGTCAGGAGTTCGTGGTTTCCACCATCAAACATGCAATAGAGCAGGGAAGGATTGCCCATGCCTACCTGTTCAGCGGCCCCAGGGGAGTCGGGAAAACATCATCCGCCCGCATCCTGGCCCGCGCGCTGAACTGTGAGCAGGGCCCCTCGGCAACCCCCTGCGGGGTGTGCTCCAATTGCAGGGAGATCACCCAAGGCAACAACGTGGATGTCATCGAGATCGACGGTGCAAGCAACACCAGCGTAAATGATATCCGCCAAATCAAGGACGAGGTACTGTTTCCTCCCCAAGCAAGCAAATATAAGATTTACATCATCGACGAAGTGCACATGCTCTCCACCAGCGCCTTCAATGCGCTGCTCAAGACCATTGAAGAACCCCCGGCCTATATAATCTTCATCTTCGCCACGACGGAACTTCAGAAGGTGCCGGCAACCATCCGGTCACGCTGCCAGCAGTTCCATTTCCAACTTATCGACATCGACCTCATCAAGAGCTGCCTTTTGGAAGCAGCAGCCGAGATGGAAGTACAGGCCGATGAGGATGCCCTCTTCTGGATTGCAAAAGAGTCGACCGGCTCCATGCGTGATGCCTACACACTCTTTGACCAAGTGGTCTCCTTCTCTCAGGGCCACATCACGATGGAGAAAATCAGCAGCAAGCTGGGTTTGGTCGGCATCGACCAAATTGTCGCCATAGTCAGCCACTTGTTGGAGAACAAGACTCGGGAGGCCCTCCATGCAGTCCAGGAACTCTTGTTTGCCGGAGTCTCGGTGGAACAGTGCATCAAGGACTTTACGCAGTTCTTCAGAAGCCTGCTCTTCATCAAGGCGGGAGTGGTGGAAGATGCAATTCTCGGCATCCAGTCCGACAGGATTCCCCTCTCCCTGAGAAATGCCTATACGACCGAGCAGCTGGAAGCTGCTTTGGAGCTGTTTCTCAAGCTCTATCGCGACATCCGCTACTCATTAAACCCCCGGTTCGAACTGGAGCTCGCCATATCGCGGCTTGCCGGCCTTCCCCATATTGCCAGTCCGACTGCCTTGGTCCGCAAAATCGCCCAGCTTCGAGAAGAGCTGCTCAGCGGGAGTGTGAAACTTCCTGCACGCAAGCTTGAAGTTCAACCCGACCTCATCGCAACCCAGGCAGTCGTCGAGCCCAAGGTAAAGCCTGAAGCTTCTTCCAGCGTTGCTGCGATACCCGCAACTGTTCCTCCTCCACCTCCTATAAAGCAGGAAATGACGGCAAGGGACTTCAGCAAGCAGGATCTGCCGCTTCTGGTAAGCAAGCTGTCCAGCGCACCTCTGCTCTCCCAAGTGGCACAAGCTATAACAGAGGTGCATAACGAAGGGGGATCGTTATTCCTTACATTCTCCACCTCGTTCTGTCAGAACAAGGCACAGGAGCATGAAACAAAATTCCGCGACCTCATCACTGAAATCACCGGTTTCAAGGGACCGGTGCACTTTGCATGCGCTGAGGAAGTCAAACAAGAAGCTCCCACCGTCGATGATCCGGTAATCTCCAAGATTGCTTCGGTCTTCCGTGGGGAAGTCAAGCATCAATAGCAACAAGCGAGGATGAAAATCTATGGATATGAATCCATTTGAACTGCTCAAGAATATGAAGGGCATCCAGGAAAACATGAAACGGATGCAGGACCTGCTTCCCACCATCACAGCTACCGGAAGCGCCGGAGCCGGAATGGTTGAAGTGACCCTCAATGGAAAGTTCATTGTCACCGACGTACATATCGACAAGGAACTTTTTGATTCACAGGACATCGAGACACTGCAGGTTTTGATCAGCAGCGCATTCAACGATGCAAGTGCAAAAATTCAACAGAAAATCCAGAGCGAGGGTATCAAGTATGCTTCCTCGTTCACACAGGCCTGAGCATGACAGCGCTTGAGAACCTCATCCAAACCCTCTCACGCCTGCCCGGAATAGGTCCCAAGAGTGCCTCACGCCTGGCCTATCATCTGATCAAGACGGACAAGGGATACAACACCACACTTGCAGAAGCGATTGCAACCATCCAGGACAAGATTTTTCCCTGTTCAGTATGCGGAAGCTTTACCGAGTACGATCCTTGTCCCATCTGCAGCGACGGCAGTCGTGACCGGACCCAGCTGTGCGTTGTCGAACAGCCGCAGGATGTACTCACCCTGCAGTCAAGTGGAGCCTACAACGGGCTGTACCATGTCCTTGGAGGGGCCATAAGCCCCCTGGACGGTATCGGGCCGGAACATCTATCCTTCTCCAAGCTGGTCAAGCGTATCGATGAAGGCGGCTTTAGTGAACTCATTATTGCCACGAATCCCACCGAAGAGGGTGATACCACCGCCTTATACCTTCGCCATGTCCTGAAGCATCATCCCGAGCTCTCCATCACCCGCCTTGCCAGTGGACTGCCCATCGGGGGAGACTTGGAGTATGCAGACAGAATCACCCTGGCCCGGTCGTTGAGGGGAAGAGTCCGGTTTTAGTTACCTATAGTTCCCGCCATGATATTCTAACAACATGAACTTAGATTACTGAAAGCCCCAGAACTATTCGTGGAATTTTGAGAAATCCTTCAATCTCACGTGATATTTCTTGCAACATGCGGACTTTATTGTTACACTGTTATTAGAAACTATTCTAATAACAGAGGTCCCCATGTACATAGGATATGACATCAAGAATGGCATCAAATATGCAAAGGTCTGCACTGGCAAGCGTGTCGATGGGAA
>JAHDQF010000006.1 GCA_018433945.1 Proteiniphilum sp.
GAGGGCTCGTTGTAAAGGACGGCGGCTACCTACTCTCCCACATGATCTGCAGTACCATCGGCGCAATTGGGCTTAACTTCTCTGTTCGGAATGGGAAGAGGTGGATCCCCAACGCTATAACCACCTTAATGATTTTAGCCGTTTCACAGCTTACAGCTTATCACTTACAGCTTATCGCTTATCGCTTATAACTTACAGCTTATCGCTTACAGCTTACAGCTAATACCTTATCGCTTATCGCTTATAACTTACAGCTTATAGCTTATCGCTTATCGCTTACAGCTTTATAAGAATTGACATGATGAAAAACAAGAGGCAAAAGCACTTTCGTAAATGTCCGGTTCATGTCGATACTACTGAACGCTTAGACTCAATGTATTTGTCAAGCCTTTTTCATCCGGTTTTTTCCGTCGAAAAAAAGCTTACGGGCAATTAGTACTGCTCGGCTACATGCGTTACCGCACTTACACCTGCAGCCTATCAAGGTCGTCGTCTACAACCACCCTTAAAAGAGATCTCATCTTGAGGTAGGCTTCGTGCTTAGATGCTTTCAGCACTTATCCCTGCCCAGACTTAGCTACCCGGCAATGCACCTGGCGGCACAACCGGTAAACCAGCGGTCTGTCCAACACGGTCCTCTCGTACTAGTGTCGGAGCCTCGCAAATCTCTAACGCCCACGATAGATAGAGACCGAACTGTCTCACGACGTTCTGAACCCAGCTCGCGTGCCACTTTAATGGGCGAACAGCCCAACCCTTGGGACCTTCTCCAGCCCCAGGATGTGACGAGCCGACATCGAGGTGCCAAACCATTCCGTCGATATGAGCTCTTGGGAATGATCAGCCTGTTATCCCCGGAGTACCTTTTATCCTTTGAGCGATGGCCATTCCATACTGAAACCACCGGATCACTATGCTCTAGTTTCCTACCTGATCGACTTGTAGGTCTCCCAGTCAAGCGCGCTTATGCCATTATACTCTAAAGGACGGTTACCAATCGTCCCGAGCGCACCTTTAGAAGCCTCCGTTACTCTTTTGGAGGCGACCACCCCAGTCAAACTACCCACCATACAGTGTCCTCCCATACAAGGAGTTAGAAGTCAAACACCTGAAGGGCCGTATTTCAACGGTGGCTCCACGACGACTGGCGTCGCCGCTTCACAGCCTCCGGCCTATCCTACACATCGGATGCCCAAATTCAATGTAAAGCTATAGTAAAGGTTCACGGGGTCTTCTCGTCCCATCGCGGGTAATCGGCATCTTCACCGATACTACAATTTCACCGAGCTCACGGTCGAGACAGTATTCAGATCGTTACACCATTCGTGCAGGTCGGAACTTACCCGACAAGGAATTTCGCTACCTTAGGACCGTTATAGTTACGGCCGCCGTTTACTGGGGCTTCAATTCAATGCTTCTTTGCATGACATCTCCTCTTAACCTTCCAGCACCGGGCAGGTGTCAGGCTATATACCGCTTCTTTCGAATTCGCATAGCCATGTGTTTTTGTTAAACAGTCGCCTGAATCATTTCTCTGCGGCCCCCATTGCTGAGGGCGTCCTTTCTCCCGAAGTTACAGGACTATTTTGCCTAGTTCCTTAACCGTGAATCACTCGAGCGCCTTAGTATTCTCAACCCAACTACCTGTGTCGGTTTGCGGTACGGGTATGATGATAATGAACGTGTAGCGGCTTTTCTCGGCAGTCGGCTTACCCACATTATTGGCTCATCCGAAGACTTGCCATACTTTCAGGTTCGGCTCAAGGTGCGGATTTGCCTACACCTCTCTACACCTACCCCCTTCAACCTACTATTCCGTCAGTAGGCAGTGGTGTCACTCCTGCGTCCCCGCGTAACTTATCATCTTAGTAACGGAATATTAACCGTTTCTTCCATCGGAATCGCCTCAAAGGCTTATCCTTAGGCCCCGACTAACCCTGATCCGATTAGCGTTGATCAGGAAACCTTGGTCTTTCGGCGAGGAGGTTTCTCACCCCCTTTGTCGTTACTTATACCTACATTTGCTTTTCCTGCCGCTCCAGAATACCTTACAGTACGCCTTCTACGCATGACAGGAATGCTCCCCTACCAATTCATAAGAATTCCATAGCTTCGGTAATATGCTTATGCCCGATTATTATCCACGCTTCGCCACTCGACTAGTGAGCTGTTACGCACTCTTTAAATGAATGGCTGCTTCCAAGCCAACATCCTAGCTGTTTTAGCGGCAAAACTTCGTTAAATGCAACTTAGCATATATTTCGGGACCTTAGCTGATGGTCTGAGTTGTTCCTCTTTCGGACACGGACCTTAGCACCCGCGCCCTCACTCCCGGAGATCACTTGCACGCATTCGGAGTTTGTCTGGACTTGATAGGCGGCGAAGCCCTCGCATCCAATCAGTAGCTCTACCTCATGCAAGCTCTTTATCCGAGGCTGCACCTAAATGCATTTCGGGGAGTACGAGCTATCTCCAAGTTTGATTAGCCTTTCACCCCTACCCTCAGGTCATCCGAAAACTTTTCAACGTTTACCGGTGCGGTCCTCCATTTTGTGTTACCAAAACTTCAACCTGCCCAAGGGTAGATCACTTGGTTTCGCGTCTACTCCTGCTGACTATGCGCACATGGTGCGCTTTCCCCTTGCGGGGAACCGCACTTTGCGCGCTTTCCCCTTGCGGGGGAAACTCGCCCTGTTCAGACTCGCTTTCGCTCCGGCTCGGCACCTGCAGTGCTTAACCTTGCCAGGCAAGAGTAACTCGTAGGTTCATTATGCAAAAGGCACGCCGTCACCCCAAAAAAGGGGCTCCGACCGCTTGCAGGCACATGGTTTCAGGGTCTATTTCACTCCTCTGTTCGAGGTTCTTTTCACCTTTCCCTCACGGTACTGGTTCACTATCGGTCTCTGGAGAGTATTTAGCCTTGGCGGATGGTCCCGCCGGTTTCACGCAAGATTTCTCGTGTCCCGCGTTACTCAGGATACTGATAGGCTTCATCAACGATTCGCGTACGGGATTGTCACCCTCTCTGATCCACCTTTCCAGATGGTTCCGCTTCATTGATTGCTTGCCACGTCTCAGTCCTACAACCCCGGTATTGCCGAAACAACACCGGTTTGGGCTTTTCCCGTTTCGCTCGCCACTACTCCGGGAATCACTTTTGTTTTCTTCTCCTATGGGTACTTAGATGTTTCAGTTCCCCACGTTCGCCTTCCGCTATTAACGGAATGATACGATCTTCTCGTACCGGGTTGCCCCATTCGGATATCTGCGGATCGTTTCGTATTTGCCAATCCCCGCAGCTTTTCGCAGCTTATCACGTCCTTCGTCGCCTTCCAGAGCCTAGGCATCCCCCATGTGCCCTTATTCACTTTCTTTTCGCCGTCCGGTTCCACTCTAAAAGAATTGCTCCTTTTATTGCAGCCGGGCTTGATAAATACCAGCGTCTATTGTTCAATTGTATGCCAACAGACTTTTTTGCAATAAATTGCCTTAAGCCTGTTGAATGAACTTTATTTACTTTGTTTTTTTGCTCTTGTTTTTGCTTTCATCATGTCAAAGATCGCTTCAATCGTGGCTTCATCCCTCGCGGGAATCCACTCTGATCGATAGTTGCCTGATACGGATTCGAACCGTTTTATCCTTGCCGCCGTCCGGCTTTCAAACATCTTTTTTTTTTATTCTTTTTCTTCTTCTCAGACCAACTCGCTTGCCGGCCTTTTTTTTTGAGTGGAGAATAACGGATTCGAACCGTTGACCCCCTGCGTGCAAAGCAGGTGCTCTAGCCAGCTGAGCTAATCCCCCCCTTTTCCTTGTAGTCCCAGGCAGAGTTGAACTGCCGACCTCTACATTATCAGTGTAGCGCTCTAACCAACTGAGCTATAGGACTGGCTGGTTTGCGGTCGGCATCCCTGGCTTACCTGGTAACTCAGAGAAAGGATGGTGAATGTCTCTTTCAATTCACCGCTCTGGCCCTCTCGCCGGATGTCTGGCGGTACCTCCCTCACGCAATTGCCGCTGATGGCTATGCTCCGGGGTTCTCCCTCCCCGCTACTGAAGCGCGCGGGTATATCATTATATACACATTTATCTCTTTTAAGACCTGCAGAAGCTTACAGCTTATAGCTTATAGCTTACAGCTTATAGCTTACAGCTTACAGCTTATAGCTTATAGCTTACAGCTTACAGCTTTTAAATTGATACTCCGTTTTTTCTTTTTAGAAAAATAAAAAAATCGTGAACCGGAAGTAATCCTTCAAAAAGATATCATCGTCTCTCTTTTCATTCCTTTTGTGGTACTTCTTACAATTTGGACTCTTGTGTGGTGTGAACCTCCTGTCATCTCTCTTACAAGGCGTTTCTCCAGAAAGGAGGTGTTCCAGCCGCACCTTCCGGTACGGCTACCTTGTTACGACTTAGCCCCAGTCACCAGTTTTACCCTAGGTCGCTCCTCATCGGTTACGAACTTCAGGTACCCCCGGCTTCCATGGCTTGACGGGCGGTGTGTACAAGGCCCGGGAACGTATTCACCGCGCCGTGGCTGATGCGCGATTACTAGCGAATCCAGCTTCACGGAGTCGAGTTGCAGACTCCGATCCGAACTGAGAGCGGTTTTGGAGATTAGCATCCTGTCGCCAGGTAGCTGCCCTTTGTACCACCCATTGTAACACGTGTGTCGCCCCGGACGTAAGGGCCGTGCTGATTTGACGTCATCCCCACCTTCCTCACATCTTACGATGGCAGTCTCATTAGAGTCCCCAGCCTTACCTGATGGTAACTAATGATGAGGGTTGCGCTCGTTATGGCACTTAAGCCGACACCTCACGGCACGAGCTGACGACAACCATGCAGCACCTACACATCTGCCCCGAAGGGAGTGCCTCTTTCAAGGCCGGTCAGATGCATTTCAAGCCCGGGTAAGGTTCCTCGCGTATCATCGAATTAAACCACATGTTCCTCCGCTTGTGCGGGCCCCCGTCAATTCCTTTGAGTTTCATTCTTGCGAACGTACTCCCCAGGTGGATTACTTAACGCTTTCGCTCAGCCGCTTACATTGTATCGCAAACAGCTAGTAATCATCGTTTACTGCGTGGACTACCAGGGTATCTAATCCTGTTTGCTCCCCACGCCTTCGTGCCTGAGCGTCAGTTATGGTTTAGTAAGCTGCCTGCGCAATCGGTGTTCCTTGTGATATCTATGCATTTCACCGCTACACCACAAATTCCGCCTACTTCATCCACACTCAAGAAAACCAGTATCGATGGCACTTTTACAGTTGAGCTGCAAAATTTCACCGCCGACTTAATCTCCCGCCTGCGCACCCTTTAAACCCAATAAATCCGGATAACGCTCGGATCCTCCGTATTACCGCGGCTGCTGGCACGGAGTTAGCCGATCCTTATTCGTAAGGTACATGCAAAAAGTCACTCGTGACTCACTTTATTCCCTTACAAAAGAAGTTTACAACCCGTAGGGCCGTCTTCCTTCACGCGACGTGGCTGGTTCAGACTTGCGTCCATTGACCAATATTCCTCACTGCTGCCTCCCGTAGGAGTCTGGTCCGTGTCTCAGTACCAGTGTGGGGGATAAACCTCTCAGTTCCCCTATCCATCGTTGCCTTGGTGAGCCGTTACCTCACCAACTAGCTAATGGAACGCATGCCCATCTACAACCGATTAATCTTTAACAAATATTCCCATGCGGGATCCCTGTGTTATGGGGTATTAGTCCGTCTTTCAACGGGTTATCCCCCTGTTGTAGGTAGGTTGCATACGCGTTACTCACCCGTGCGCCGGTCGCCACCATCCGCATTGCTGCTTCATGTGCTGCCCCTCGACTTGCATGTGTTAGGCCTATCGCTAGCGTTCATCCTGAGCCAGGATCAAACTCTTCGTTGTAAATTTGTTTTTTTATTCCCTTGAAACTGCCTCCTAATGAGTGGCTTTGGTTCAAATCACAAAGATTCCAAATCTATACCAAAACGAAATCGAGTCTTTCTTCAATCCTTTGCTGAATAACTCCCGGATTCACGATTTATCTTTTTTTACCTATTTAATTGAACGGGTACCAATTTGCCTGCCTTTCTCTCCCCGGTAATTATGATCACCGGTTCAATCCATGGCAGACCCTTGTATACTCTGCTTTATGTCTTATCAAAATGTGTATGTAAATATCTAAAGATCGCTCGTTGTTCGCTCTTGGCTGAGGCGTTCCTCTCAAAAGCGGGTGCAAAGATAGGGAGAGTTTTCTTACCATCCAAACATCTTCGTGAAAAAAATCAATCTTTTTCCTCATTTTTTTTCGGAAAACGGCTTAACAGAATGATTCCCAAAATCGTAATCGGGAAAAGGAAAAACGGCTTTTGAATAACAAGAAGATGGGATGACACAAAAATCCATCAGAAATTGAGGCAAATGAACCGGTGACCCGGTTGAAGAGATGTGATCATTGCCGCTGATGATAGAATTCAAAGGTGAACGAAAATGAGGAGAAATATAAAAAGAAAAGCCAATTATTGCGTATCTTCGCAGAAAATTAGGAATCACATCCCTTCTAACTAATTGAGCTTTGCCAAAACAACAATGAAAGAATGAAAGGAATCATACACATATTAAAGCGATTTCTGCCTCCGTATAAAAAGCACCTGGTGCTGGCCTTTGTCTTCAATATACTGACCGCTATTTTGAATGTCTTTTCACTTGCCACCATTATCCCCATCCTGCAGGTGCTCTTCCGGGTCAACACCGAGACCTACACCTTTATGCCCTGGAACAGCGATACATCATTGATAGATATCGCACTCAACAATCTGAACTGGTACATCACCCGGCTGATCGAAACAAACGGAGCCAGCTTCACCCTGATGATGCTGGCAGTGATCCTGATCGGAATGACGCTGCTTAAGACCGGCAGTGCATACCTGGGCTCCTACTTTGTGATTCCCATACGTACCGGTGTGGTGAAGGATATCCGCGACCGGATCAACGACAAGATTCTCTCCCTACCCATCGGCTTCTTCACCGAGGAGCGAAAGGGAGACATTCTCTCCCGCATATCGGGCGATGTGAATGAGGTGGAGAACTCGGTAATGAGCTCGCTCGACATGCTCTTCAAAAATCCCCTGCTCATTTTGATCTATCTCACCACCATGCTTATCCTCAGTTGGCAGCTTACGCTCTTCGTGTTGGTGGTGCTCCCCGGCATGGGGTTTATCATGGGACGGGTGGGACGATCGCTGAAACGAAAGTCTTTTGAGGCGCAGAACAAGTGGGGAGATCTGATGTCACAGGTGGAGGAGACACTGAGCGGACTGAGGGTGATCAAGGCATTCAATGCGGAGGGGAAGATCTCCGAGCGGTTTCATGCCGGGAGCAACCAGTTCCGGCGGATGTCGAACCGGATTGCACGCAGGCAGCAACTGGCTCATCCCATGAGTGAGCTGCTGGGCACCATCACCATTGCCATCGTCCTCTGGTTCGGGGGATCGCTTATCCTGGGCGGCCAAGGGGTGATCGATGCAGCTACTTTCATCTACTATCTCACCATCTTTTACAGCATCATCAACCCGGCCAAGGAGTTCTCCAAGTCGGCCTACGCAGTGCAACGCGGCCTGGCATCAATGGAGCGCATCGACCGGATCCTGGAGGCAGAAAACCCGATCGTGGAGCCGCAGCAACCCGTTCCTCTCACCTTCCAACGTGAAATCGCTTACAAAAATATCTGGTTCCGTTACAACAACGACTGGGTGATCCGGGATGTATCACTACAGATAGAAAAAGGAAAGACCATCGCCCTGGTAGGACAGTCCGGCTCGGGCAAATCGACCATGGCCGACCTGCTGCCCCGTTTTTATGATATCCAGCAAGGAGGCATCTATATCGACGACACAAACATCAAGGATGTGCGTCTTCACGATCTCCGCTCGCTGATTGGTTATGTGAATCAGGATGCGATTCTTTTCAACGACACTTTTTACAACAACATCGCTTTCGGTGTGAGCAATGTAGAGGAGGAGCAGGTGATCAAAGCAGCCAGGATAGCCAATGCACATGAATTTATCATGGCCACGGAGAAAGGTTACCATACCAATATTGGTGACCGGGGGGGGAAACTGTCAGGCGGACAAAGACAACGCATCAGCATCGCGCGCGCCATCCTGAAGAACCCGCAAATACTGATTCTGGATGAAGCCACCTCCGCCCTCGACACCGACTCGGAACGGCTGGTGCAGGAGGCCCTTGAGAAGCTGATGCAAAACCGCACCACCATCGTGATCGCGCACCGGCTCTCTACCATTAAGAATGCCGATGAGATCTATGTGATGCGGGAAGGGAAGATTGTGGAATCGGGTCAGCATGCCGCCCTCTATGCACAGGGTGGTTACTACACAAAGTTATGTGACAGCCAGAGCGAGTTCAGTGAATCATGACTTCCGCACCTCCGTACCGTTCATGATCTTCTCCAAAAGGCGGTCCACCGTTTCATAGGGTGAATTGATGCTGCGGAACTCGGGAACCAGCTCTTTCATCATCTTCACCGTGCGCATGTCATCGTAATCGTAGGACACCCTGATCAGGTCATCGATCTGTTTTGAGACCTCTCCATATTCATACGCCCTCACATCGGCTATCATGATCTTCTCATGATGTGTCGGCTTGGTGAACTCCTTGATGTTCAACAACTCCTCATACAACTTCTCACCATGGCGGAGGCCGGTAAACTCAATCTTCACGTTTGGGGTGCCGGAGAGACGAATCATCCGCTTGGCCAGGTCGAGGATCTTCACCGGCTTGCCCATGTCGAAGATGTAGATCTCACCGTTCTCCCCCATGGCACATGCCTCCAGCACCAGCTGGCACGCCTCGGGGATGGTCATGAAGTAGCGGATAATCTCAGGATGGGTCACCGTTACCGGTCCCCCCTTGCGGATCTGCTCCCGGAAAAGAGGGATGACCGACCCATTGGATCCCAGGACGTTCCCAAAACGGGTGGTGATAAACTTCGTAGTGCTCACTCCCGTCTTTTCCAGATGTTTGGCCAACGACTGCACGTAAATCTCACAGATACGCTTGGAGCAACCCATTATGTTGGAGGGGTTCACCGCTTTATCGGTGGAGACCATCACGAACCTGAGGGCCTTGTATTTCACCGCCAGGTCAGCCACGATCTTGGCTCCCAGGATATTGGTCTGTACCGACTCCGATACGTTGTCCTCCATCATCGGCACATGTTTGTAGGCCGCAGCATGAAAGATATACTGCGGGCGGGTGCGGATAAACACCTGTTCCATGCGGGAGGCATTGCTGATATCGGCTACGATGATCTCCGTACGCAGGTCACGCCACTTCTCCTGCAGCTCCAGTCGCATGTTGTGCAGGGGGGTCTCTGCCTGGTCGATCAGGATGATGCTGTAGGGGTTGAAAGAAGCCACCTGACGTACGATCTCGCTCCCGATAGAGCCGGCCGCACCGGTCACCATCACCCTTTTCCCCTCGAGGATCTCAGCGATCCGCAACATGTTCACATGAATGGGATCACGAGGCAGCAGATCCTCAATCTGTACATCTTTGATCTGTGACTTGCTCGCCAGGGTACCGTCCCATTCGCTCATCGGCACGGTGGTCAGCAGTGAAATGTTGTGATCGACGAAGTTGACCAGCAGGTTGGAGTTCCTGATCTCCTCCATCTTTTGCGGGGAGACGATGATGGTCTTCACATCCTTGACCTCCAGCGTGCGGAAGATATGCTCGTCGTTGGCATAAATGGTTACTCCCATCAACTGTTTGCCGATCATATGTTGCTCATCAGAGATGAATCCCATGAGCCGGTAGTTGAACTCGCTGTTCCCTTTCAGCGCTTTGGCCACACTGATTCCGGCCTGCCTGGTCCCATAGATGAATACATTGACCGGCTTCACCGTACTCCTTGTGATGCTTTCATACGCCTCTTTCACAAGGATACGCGAAAAGATCATCAGGGACAAATTCAGAAAGAAGATAGCGAAAAAGGTCATGTTGCTCGCCGAGAATTCGGGATCAAACCGTTTGATTACCAACACGGAAAGGTAGGTGAGCAGGTATCCCAGCACCAATGAATAGATGATGCGCATCAGATCGGTGAAAGAGGAGAAGCGCAGGATACCGCTGAATGTGCGGAATGTGACGAAAAAAATAGTATTGAAAAAGATGAGCAGCAGGGTGAGCGTAATCCCGTCGGCTCTCACCGCTGGTGTGAGGCCACTGAAACCATATCTCACCAGATACATCGCGATACAGGAGAAGATGATCATGAGGTGATCGATCAGAAAGATGGAGAATCTTGGCAACACCCTGTTGGAGAGAAAATTTTTAAAGATATTACTCATACAAATTCTTTCAAATAGACAATCATTGAATCTTACATCATAGGGCAAATGGAAACCATACCAGCCTGCCCAACGTGGCTATCCGCATAAAAATCACTCATTCGAGGAAAAATAAATGTCTTGCTCCTCACCTGTAAGCTTCACGAACAACCGCCTCAGGCGATGCTTTTCTAGTCTCAATCAATTCAATCCCTTTTTTTATCAAATTATCTCTTTTATGATAAACAGCCCAGAATGCCTCTTCGCCGAAAAAATTACGCACGATATAGGCATACATCGTGTTCTCCAGCAGCTCAGCCGATTCCTGAATGTAATAGGGTCGCCTTCTGATGCCGTGATGATCGGCATAGCTGACCAGGTTCAGCAACAGCGGCTGTTGCCTGAGGTAGTGGTAAAGCTCCTCCCAACTCCCGAAGCTGCTCAGCTTCACTTTGTTCATATCGGAATAGAGCATGGCATACTGTTCATCCAGACGGTTGTTGACCACCAGATTGTAATAGGGGTTGATGCCTGTGGTGTCGCGTGCCACGAAGATATCGGGCATGATCCCGTCACCGCCGTAAACCGTTCTGCCTCCCATGGTCTGATAGGGTGTGAGATGGTTCGACACCGTATCCACATTGAGATAATCCCCTTCGAGGTAACGATTGATGGCATCCATCTCATATTCCTCATATTTCCCTTTCTCATATTTCCGCTGGATGGATCTACCCGATGCCGTATAATAGCGGGCAACGGTCAGGCGCACCGCCGACCCATCGGGGAAGTTGCGCTGGCTCTGTACCAACCCCTTACCAAAGGAGCGGCGTCCGATGACCAATCCCCGGTCATGATCCTGTATGGCTCCGGCAAAGATCTCACTGGCTGAAGCACTCAGCTCGTCGATCAGCACCACCAGCTCATCCTCCTTGCAGGTTCCCGATCCGTTGGCGTAGTGGTCGCTGCGGGGAAAGCTGCGTCCCTCGGTATAGACAATCAGATCACCTTTCTGCAGGAACTCGTTGACCATGGCCACCACCGTCTCCAGTGATCCTCCTGCATTTCCCCGCAAGTCGATCATAAACGCGGTAGCTCCCTGGCTCTTCAGCTTGGAGATGGCAGAGATGAACTCACTGAAAGTCTGAAACCCAAAATTCCGGCCCAGCTTGATGAGCCCCACTCTCTCTGTAAGCATGTAAGCGGCATTGATGCTGTTCATCGGTATATCGTCACGGGTGACAGTAATCTCCCGCAGTGCAGAATCCTGTTCCCGCACGATGCTCAGCTTCACCTCCGAGCCCTTTTCACCACGCAGGATTTTCAACACATCCTCATTTTGAAATTTACGGCCGGCAACAAGGCTGTCGTTCACCATCACAATCCGGTCCCAGGGCATGATACCAGCTGCTTCTGAGGGACCACCCGGCACAATGCCGGTCACCACGATGGTATCTCTTAAGAGGTAGAAAGTGACGCCGATACCTGAGAAGTGACCCTCCATATCCTCGTTTATCCGTTTCATGTCGGCTGCAGAGATATATTCGGAATGAGGGTCCAGCTCCTTGATGATATTGGGCAGGGCATCCTCCACCAGTTGACGCATGTTCACCGTGTCCACGTATGACTCGCGGATATAGTTCAATACCGCATCGATCTTGCCGGAGCCATCGACCCTGCCGGAACGACCGAACTGGCCATATTTACTCCCGATGAAAATGCCCAGTGCTATACCAATCCCAACCCAAAGGGGCAGCCATGTTCTCACTTTCTTCTCTGCATCCATTCCTGTAATCTCTTTTATGCTTTATCCAGTTCAACGGCAACCAACTCAATACCAGCCCTCTGCAGCAGCTCAATACCGTCGCTCAGCCGGTAGGAGTCGGCATAAACTACCCGTTTAATGCCGGCCTGTATGATCAGCTTGGCACATTCAATACAAGGTGATGAGGTGACATACAGTGTGGCTCCCTCACTGCTGTTGTTGGAGCGGGACACTTTCGTGATCGCATTCGCTTCGGCATGCAGCACATAGGGCTTGGTCACGCCCGACTCATCCTCACACACATTCTCAAACCCCGACGGCGTGCCGTTGTAACCGTCGGAGATAATCATCTTCTCTTTCACAAGAAGTGCTCCCACCTTTCTGCGACGGCAGTATGAGTTCTCCGCCCAGATAAATGCCATGCGCATATAACGGCGGTCAAGCAACTCCTGTTTATCCTCTGTTTGATTCTTCATTTAAATAGCTTTCAGACTCATGTCCAGGCTCTTCACCGAGTGGGTCAGCGCTCCCACGGAGATATAATCCACTCCCGTCCCGGCATAGCTGCGGAGGGTATCGAAAGTGATACCGCCCGAGGACTCCAGCTCCACACGACCCTGCACCAGCTCCACAGCCTCACGTGTCTGCCCGGGAGTGAAATTATCGAGCATGATGCGGTCCACCCCTCCCAACCGCAACACCTGCTCCAGCTCTTCCAGGCTCCTCACCTCAATCTCGATCTTCAACCGCCGGTTCTGTTCACGCAGGTAAGATTGGGCACGGCAGATGGCCTGTTCAATGCCACCTGCGAAATCGATATGGTTGTCTTTCAGCAGGATCATATCGAAGAGACCAATGCGGTGATTCACGCCGCCGCCGATCCTGACCGCCTGCTTCTCCAGCATGCGCATTCCGGGAGTGGTTTTGCGGGTATCCAACACCCTGGCTTTGGTTCCCTCCAATTGCTTCACATACGCACGGGTGATTGTGGCGATGCCACTCATGCGTTGCATAATGTTCAGCACCAGTCGTTCGGTCTGCAGGATGGATTGCACCCTGCCGCTGATGACGAATGCCTCGTCACCAGGGTGAACCTCCTCACCATCCGGGATGAAAAGTTCCATCTCCAGGGTGGGATCAAACTGACGAAATACCTCTCTTGCAACCTCCACTCCGGCAAGCACACCGTCCTCCTTGATCAGCAGCCTGGAGGCACCCACTGCATCGGCGGGGATGCTGCAGAGGGTGGTATGGTCGCCTTCGCCGATATCCTCGGCAAAGGCCAGTTGAATAAGCTGATGAACCAGTTCTTTCTCTTCCATGTTTATTGGTACCTCGACAATTAACGCCCGGCACCTCTCTTTTGTTATAAATTTTACTAAAAAACTATACAAAAATAGGAAATAATCAGTTATATTTGCTGTTATTGGTAGCTTTTTTACCTGCAAAGGGGTCTTTTCTTCAAGGTTTGCGCTCCCGACAAGTGTAAGCGTTCACCTACCGGAAGGGAACCTCGCGGAAAAGAGAGCTGCGTTTCCAAAAAGATGAACCTAAGTGAATGAAAGTAGTGCTGCTTTCGGTTGGCAAAACCGATCACCCGTTGTTGTCGCAGATCATTGAGGATTACCGTAAAAAAGTGAACCATTACATTCCCTTTGAGATGAGGATGGTACCCGACCCAAAGAACAGAAGAAGTCTTTCGGAGAAAGAGCAAAAAGCGGAGGAGGCACAGCTCCTTTTAAAGGTGCTCCACCCATCCGATCATGTGGTACTGCTGGACGAAAAAGGGAAACAATACCGCTCGACCGAGTTTGCCCGTTACCTGGAGAAGAAGAGCCACTCGGTTTCCAGGCAGTTGGTTTTCCTGGTGGGCGGTCCCTACGGTTTTGCGCCGGAAATATATGAAAGGGCAACAGAAATGATCTCTCTCTCGAAAATGACGTTCACCCATCAAATGGTCCGGCTGGTATTCACGGAACAGCTCTATCGCGCAATGACCATCATTCATCACGAACCTTACCATCATGCATAAACGGTGCGCATCACAATGAGTTGGGTGAGTGGTTAAAAAAGGTGGCTGGAATGACCACCTCTTAATGAAGAAAAGCTGAAGACTGATGAATAAACAAAAGAAAATTTTTACCATCCTCTGGATCCTCATTGCGTTCATCGCTGCCTGCAGCGTGGCATCACTGATCATCTTTCCCCAGTGGAAAGGGGTCTTCTTTGCCGGCATGGGTGGCTTCCTGATTCTGAACCTGCTGCTGTCTATGTTCTTCATCCGTAATAACTTCCGCAATTAATCAGCCAGGTCAAACTCGAAGCGAAGCTGATCCAGTACCTCCTGGTCGACAGGGTCGTCAGAACCATTGAAGCCAGACACCTGCTGCAGCACAGCCTCCCTGTTGCTCTCGGAGAGACGGCCATGATATTTCAAGAGATTGAGCGCTGCCTGCCGCAACAGCATCGACTCGCTCTTTAAATCCCTTGCTGCATGATCCAGGAGCAGTTCACGTTCCACCTCTCCCAGCGTGTCAGCACGCGCAATGCAGAGACGGGCATAAAGCCAGTAGCCTGTGGTTCGCACCTGTTCCTCCTCACTGCCACTCCATCTGTTCACCAACAGACCTGCAAAGGGGAGCTGCTGTAAGAGGTTACGGCAGATTTGCTCACGGATCTCCTGGTTGCTGATCCCGGCAACCCAACGCTCAGCAGTCTCTTCCGTGTATCGCTCCCAGGGGTATAGCATCGTGGCGAGGATTTTCAACTCCCGCACATCCTCTTTCCAGAGCTGTTCTGCCAGCGCCGCATCAGGATTGTATCGGGCCGCAATCTCACGGATCCGCATCAGATCCACCCCGAAGTTCATCCGGTAATGCACCCCTTTCTCACGCATGCTGGCCGCAGTCACCCCGTTCATCGAACGCCTCAGCTCCTTACGGATGCTGCGTATAATGGTTTCCATCTTCACATCATTTTGCTTTGAGGTGCAAAATTAAGCGAAAGGGACGGGATACCATCCTATTTCCTCCATTTTTCATTACATTTGCAAATGCACCACATAAAAAACCTTTCCGATATGAGACTATTACTGATCAGCAATTCCACCAATCCAGGTGAAGGTTATCTGGAGTATCCCAAAAATTATATCAAGGATTTTCTGGGAGAGAAAGCAGTGAATGCCATTTTTATACCCTACGCTGCCGTCACATTTTCTTACGAAGCATACGAGGAAAAAGTAAATGCCCGCTTTGCGGAAATAGGGCACCATGTCACCAGTATTCACCGTTTTATCAATCCTGTGGAGGCGGTTGAGAATGCCGATGCCATTGTGGTGGGCGGCGGTAACACGTGGCAGCTGGTAAAAATGCTTCAGGAGAAGGGACTGATGAAGGTAATCCGCAAGAAAGTAAAAAAAGGCACACCCTACATCGGTTGGAGTGCCGGATCCAATATTGCATGTCCCACACTGAGGACGACGAATGACATGCCCATTGTGGAACCGGAAAAATTCAAAACCCTGAAACTGGTTCCTTTCCAAATCAACCCCCACTACCTGGACGAGAATCCGGCCAACCATGGTGGGGAGACACGGGAGATGCGCATCAATGAGTTTATCGAGGTGAACAGAGAGACCTATGTCGTGGGTCTGCGCGAGGGAACCATGCTGCTTCTTGAGGATGGCGATCTGGTGCTGATGGGCAACCGCAAGGCACGTATCTTTAAACAGGGACAAGAACCGCTGGAATTATCCAATGAAGATGATTTCAGTTTTCTCCTCAACTAAACAAACATCATCATTTCTGTCAATGAGTACGCATCAGATTACGCAAGACCAACATATATCCATCATCAGACGCATTCTTTCCGATTCGCGGTCGTGGGGAGTACTCCTCCTGTTTTGTACGATTCTGTCTTTGATTTTGACCAATATTAAAGGTGTCGGCACCTATTATAACCGTTTCTGGGAATGGACCATTCCGGGCTTTCACGATTTACACCTACCCCACACACTCCTTCATTTTATCAACGACGCTTTCGTGACGTTGTTTTTTTCATGTGGCTCTTGACATTAAAAGGGAAGCCACGGTGGGAGAGCTTTCTACACCCCGCAGGATGATGCTGCCTGCTGTCTCGGCCCTGTTTGGTGTGGCTTTGCCTGCATTGATTTTCATCCTTTTCGCAGGAGGAACACCCTATTCAAACGGGTGGGCTATTCCCACAGCCACCGATATCGCTTTTACGCTGGATATCATTTCAGGATTATGATTGGAAAACCTGTTGGCATTACCCTGGCCGTTTACCTCCTCACCAAACTCAGGTTTGTACGTATAGCCACCAATATAAACTGGATCCAGTTCTTTGGCATCGGGATCCTGGCCGGCATTGGCTTCACAATGTCTATCTTTGTATCCATACTCGCCTTTCCGGATGACAGAATGCTGCAGGATATTGCGAAGTTATCCGTACTCATTGCTTCTTCCCTCGCCATGGTGATCGGATATATCTGGCTGAAAACAACCTCGAAAATCAAACAGAAGAAGTCAATTCAGAGAACAGAAGCCGGGATATAAAAGGAACGCCAAAAAAACAGCAGTTAAACTTTTCCAAAAATGAGTATGCTTCGAAAACCCCTTACATGGTAATCATATCAAAAATTTGTTTTTGATTTTCTGTCAATTGCGATGACCAAAAAGGATACGAAAAGTCGACAGTCCGCCATATTATAAGGGGTTCAGGCCGATGGGGGTCAAGAACGAGGGGCCTCCTGTGGTGCTTAACTATGAGGAGTATGAATCGATCCGGTTAAGCGATTTTGAACTTCTGGGGCAGGTTGATGCTTCAAAAGTCATGGATGTCTCCCGCCCGACCTTTGCCCGAATTTATGAAAGTGCACGAAGAAAAATAGCCCAGGCTCTTGTCAACGGTAGCCCGATCATTTTTGAAGGGGGCAAAGTTTACTTTAACAGCGACTGGTATGCATGCAAGAGTTGCGGTTGCTTGTTTGACCATCCTCAGAAAGATCAGGAAATAACCGGTTGTGCGCTTTGTGGTTCATCAGAAATCGAGCAATTTCAGGGAAAAAGGGAATCATCTTAGCAAAAATGAAAGTAGCAATCACATCAACCGGAAATGCATTGACATCTAAACTAGACAGCCGCTTTGGCCGCTGTGCTTACTTTGTCGTTTATGATACCGAAACAAGATCGGCCGAATTTATTCCCAATCCGAATAAGGATCAGATTGAAGGAGCGGGCCAGGCTTCCGTTCAATTGGTTGCATCGAAAGGCGTGAAGAAGGTGATTTCGGGAGAATTCGGAGCAAAGGTTAAGTCGCTGTTTGACCAGCTCCAGATTCAATTAATCGTATTGCCTGATCAGGAGAAAAGCATAAACGACATTATTGACTTATTGAATCATTCCAATCAATCTTGTAACAGGGGTTACTGAAGTGATTGCCGGAGTCATGGAACAAGGGGCTGTGAATCTGTATATATTGAAAAATCCACGAACATCTATCGAACGCCAAACAAACAAAGAAACATTAGAGTTAGCAAAACAGATTCGCTATGAAAAAGAACAGCAGATGAAAGATGCTGCAACCGGCTATAGACTGCCAACTTTCAGGGAAAGACAATTGGGTAAAACGAGCTAAAATTCAAGAACACATCACTTGGCATTGCGCCCGGCATTCATTTACAGTAAACATTTTGAACAATGGAGCGAATATTAAGACCGTTGCAATCTTGCTGGGACACAGTGGCTTGCAGCACACCGAAAAATACACCCGTGCCATTGACGAACTGAAACAAAAAGCAATTGACAGTTTGCCTGAATTGAAATTATAAATCAGAAAATATTTACCTTTGCGTGACACCTGTTTTATAGTTAAATTTCAAAATCATCCACCTCATATGGAACAAAGTTTATCCATAAATTATGCTGATGTCGGGGAACCGGCGCCATTGAAAGTATTTCGGAAAGATTACAACAAGAGCTACCCGGATTACGTGGTTTTTCGCCCGCAAATATCAAACGAATGAGACAATTTTATGAAGAATGGCAACCATACTTAATCACTGAAAATCACATACAATCAATTCGTCCGATGCTGTCGGACGAAATTCGGATTGACTTGTTGGTCGCAAATCGTCCGACACTGTCGGACGATTTAGATATGGATACGTGGAATAGTTTTTTATCTATCGGGTTCTCACATCATTATGAGATAATTATTAGAGCCAAAACGTTGGAAGAACGCTTTTTTTACATTGGAAAATGCGCAACAGAGTTTTGGAGTTATAGAGTTTTACAAAACAACCTGAAATCAAATCTTTTTGCAAAACAAGGAAAACTTCCCAATAACTTCGCCATAACCATTTCCGATACCGATTTACGTCGAAAAGCGCTCCTTTCATTCAAAGATGAATACCTGTTGGATTACATCAATATTGAATCACCCGATGACGAACCTGATGAGCGGGTGCTCGAAAGCGAAATCGTACTGAATATCAAAAACTTCATTATGTCGTTGGGGAAAGACTTTGCATTTATCGGCAATCAACACCGCTTCATTGTGGATGAGCAGGAGTATTTTGTCGATTTGCTTTTCTTCAACCGACAGCTGCAATGCTTGGTAGCGATTGAATTAAAGCGGGGCGAATTTAAACCGGAATATCTCGGGAAAATGAATTTCTATCTTTCCGCACTTGACGATTTGGTTCGGTTACCACACGAAAACCGTTCCATCGGTATTATTCTTTGTAAATCGAAGAAAGAAAAAATTGTGGAATATGCTCTCAGAGATACATCTAAACCGATGGGCGTTGCCACTTACAAACTAGCAACAGAATTGCCGGCAAAATATCGGGATATTTTACCGGATGCAGAGGAGTTGAGGAGATTGATGTAATAAATCAGGAATAAAATATCTGGAAGTTTTCCTTTAATTTATTATCCGACAGTTAAAAATACTTAATGTTTTTGTTATTTTGACTTTGGCGCCCCTTTGGCGCCCCATATAAATGTAAAAGGCTGCAAATCAACAGATTTACAGCCTTTTTGAGTACTCGGAGCGGGACTTGAACCCGCACAACCGCTATGGTCACAAGATTTTAAGTCTTGCGTGTCTACCATTCCACCATCCGAGCGCACCTGGAGCGGAAGACGGGACTCGAACCCGCGACCCCGAAGCTGTTTCCGCTTTTAAGCAACTGCAAATGTAAATATGTTTATCCGGTTTTCAAAGCATTTTCTCCCCTATTTTGGGAGCATGGTGCCAAAATATAGCGTGTCAGCAATACTATTCGGCTTCTCCTGCAAGCTCCACCTGTGCCGACTTCATCGCCAGCTTCTTGGCATAGCCGATGAAGAAACCGGTAAAAAGCAGGTTGAGACACATTGCCAACACAGAGATAATCAGCAATACGCCACTCATTTGATAACCGATGGCAATGAAGAGCACCCCTGCACCCACCTCGCCACGGGTGAACATCCCGATGGAGACGGCAAGCCGTTCATCCAGCTTCCTGTCGCGATAAAAGAACAAGGGGAAGAGCTTGCCAAGATTGGAGATAATGGTCACGATGAACACATGCAATGCAATGGTTCCCCAAGGCAGCATCGGCAACTGTGAAATGTGCGAGGATGAGTTTTCAGCGGCCGCCACAAAGTCGATCCCCAGGAAGAGAGGCATGCTCAACCCTACAAGAACCATGAAGAGATATGAGATGGCGTCGGCTATCCGCAGCTCTGTTTTGTCCGGCACCACCGAATGATCGGTTTTCATGATCACACCCAGAATAAAAGCCGGGAGAAGAATCTCGATATGAATGCTGCCATCCTTACCGAAAAAATGTTTTGAGATTAGGTAGATGCCATGAAACACAACAAAGAGAAGAACGGAGAAGAATAGAATCGCCTTCCAATCGTGACGAAACCCGTAGCTGTTCATCTTCTTCCATCCCAGCCAGATCAGTAGAACCGCCACCGCCAGGATCACAAACATCTGCCAACGCATGCCGATCATCAATATCTGGAGAGGGATCATCAACAGAATCGTATCCAGATCATCGAAGATGGCCAGCACCTGCACCTTTTTGTAGACCCAGGTGTAACTCAGCCCTGCAGCCGCCAGCATGGTAAAGAGGATGCCAGCGGAAGTGGGTGCCGCATACCGGCTCAACAGAAAAGTCTCTTTCCAGACATCAACGTCCTTCCAGATCTGCAACTCCGTCGGGGCAACGGCAAAGATATAGTAGAGTGCCACCAGTATCCAGGGAATGGCGGCCGCACCCATCGCCACCAAATAGTCGACAGTATAGCTGCGCCACTGGTTCTTGTTGATCTCGAACTCACGTCCCACATTGATCATGATGAAGGCGAGCGAGATGTAGAGCAGACTGTCTGTCACCGACTTGAACGCCTCAAAGTTATCTCCCAGCAAATGGGGTACGATCTGCGATAAAATAAGACCTATAACCAGTAATAAGGAAAAAAAATAGACTTTTCTCATCCCAGAAGTGTTAGGGGTAAGTATGTGATAATTCTTAAAAAAACCTCATAACGAATCCGGCTACAAAGTTACAAAAAGATGACTTTTTTTACCAATTATGGTTGTTAAATAATCTTTTTGACACAACTTCTGTCCAAACGGTCAGTTGATGATCTGGAAAGTGCCATTCTGCAGGTCAATCACCCGGTAGATCTGAAGCGGTTCGGTAGCAGGTCCCGACTCGGGGGTTCCCAATCCAAAAATTGTTCTGAAGATCGAGCCACAGTGAGGACATCTCGCTGTTCCATTGCTATCCGGTTCCACGCGTACCGCTTTACTGTCTTCAAAGGGACAAGAGCAATCATAGGCATAAAGCATGCCTTCAGCTCCGGTGACCACCAAGAGTCCGGCGTAGCCCATCCGGTCATCCTTCCGCCGGCGATCCTCTTCGGTATACACTTTGAATGCCAACAGATTGTTCAATTCATGATCAGCCCCATTGAGGTTGATGATGAAGTTGACCCTCGCATAGGGTATGGTGTTGCGATAGGCCTCCTCACCACAGGAGAGAACCATTCCCAAAAGAAGAAAAGAGGCAAAAAGTTTTTGAGTCATCCCACCTATTCGATTTCATCCAGATACCTGCTGCTATTCCAATGTAGCACCATCGAGAATCTCATCAATGAGCGAGAGTTCATCTTGTGTAAAAGCAAGATTTTCCAGTGCTTTCAGGTTATCTTTCAGCTGACCCACATTGCGTGATCCGACTATCAGAGAGGTGACCCGCTCATCACGCAGCGCCCATGCCAACGCCATCTCAGCCATGGTCTGACCGCGTTGCACGGCCAGTTCGTTTAATTGCCTCACTTTGTCTACAAGCATTGGAGTAACCTGCTCTCTCTGTAAAAATCCGTCAGGATCGGCAGCACGCGAATATTCCGGAATACCGTGGAGATACTTGTTGGTGAGCAATCCCTGTGCCAGTGGCGAGAAAGCGATGAACCCTGATCCGAACTCGCGGGTGACCTCAAGGATCTCCTGCTCCGGCTGACGGTTGAACATGCTGTACTTATCCTGAAAAATGAGGCAGGGAACATCTCTTTCTTTCAGGTAAGTCATTGCTTCCCGGGCCTGACGGGGGGGATATTTTGAAATCCCGATGTAGAGTGCCTTGCCTTGACGCACAATATCCACCAAAGCCTGCATGGTCTCTTCCACAGGAGTATCCGGATCGTACCGGTGCGAATAAAAGATATCGAAGTATTCCAGTCCGGTACGTTTCAGGCTCTGGTCAATACTGGCCATCAGGTACTTCCTCGAGGAGCCGTCGCCATAAGGGCCCTCCCACATCAGATGCCCTGCTTTAGAAGAGATGATCATCTCATCGCGATGAGAGGAGAGATGTTCTTTCAGGATCCGGCCGAAATTGCTCTCTGCCGATCCCGGAGGAGGACCATAGTTGTTGGCCAGGTCGAAGTGGGTCACCCCCTGTTCGAAAGCATAAAAAATCATCTCACGTGCAGTGTCGTAGTCATCTGCAAATCCGAAGTTGTGCCACAGCCCCAATGATATTTTGGGGAGTTGTACTCCGCTGTTACCACAATAAGCATAGTTCATCATATTCTGTATATTTAAAGGTGAAAAATATTATTTCATTTTCTTCTCAATATCCGCATCGGATAGCACACTGATCACCCGTTGTCCATCAGGTGTATAGCCGGGTATCTGTGATGCAAACAGCTCACTCACCACCAGCAGCATCTCTTCCGAGGTGAGTACCCGCCCATAGGGGATTGCCGTCATCCGCGCCAGTGAGAGAGCCAGTGCTTCGCGCAGTTCACCTTTTACATCGTTACCCGTATGCATGCTACTGTCGATCATCGCCCGGATCAACTGTGCCGGATCGGCATTGCCAATCTCGGAAGGTACCCCCTGGATGCCAAAACTATGATTCCCCAGGGGAGTCAGTTCGAAACCCAGCGCTTCCAGATCTTCCTGAATGGAAGGGAGCGCTGCGGCTTCAGCAGCAGATAACTCAAGTACTTCCGGGAAGAGCATCCTTTGCGAGACACCCTTGCGACTGTTGATTTGTTCCAGGTATCTGTCGAAGAGGATGCGCACATGTGCCCGGTGCTGATCGATGATCATCAACCCCGATTTCACTGAAGTCAGGATATAGCGCTGCTTATATTGATAATGCTCCGGGAAAAGACTACTCTCCGGTATATTTTGTTTGTCACCTGCCTGTGCGAACAGGTTCCCCTGTGCATGCTCCTGATCCTCCCCCGTGGGAGACTCAACCTTTTTCTGATCCGCTTGCTCATTTTCAAAATCCCGATAGAGCTGTTCCCATCCAAGGGATGATGGTTTGGTTTGGGATGAGGGTGACGAGGCCTGATGAAAAGGGTTGTAGTTGGGATCCAGACTCACCCTGGGCATTGTTGAGCTGCGTGAGGGATCAAAGAGGGGTATATCGGGGGCATCGCTCCGGTCGAAATCGATGCTGGGCATGGCATTGAACTTGCCCAGCGACTCCCTGATTGTCACCAGCAGGATCTGCCAGAGTGCCTGTTCATTTTCGAATTTCACCTCCGTTTTGGTGGGATGAATGTTCACATCAATCGTCTCCGGATCCACCTGGAAATAGATGAAATAACTTGGTTTCTCATTAGCCGCAATCAATGGCTCAAAAGCTTGCATTACCGCCCTATGGAAATAGGGGTGACGGATGAAACGGTTGTTGACGAAAAAAAACTGACTGGCCCGCCCCTTTTTGGCAAACTCTGGGCGCGCTACATAACCACGGATCTTTCCCAGGGTGGTCTCTTCATCGATCTCAATCAACTGTTGGTTGATCCCCTTACCTTCCAGTTGCACAATTCGCTGCCGCAGGTTTGTTTTCGGCAGATGGAGCGTCTCCACCTCATTCTCCACCAGGGTGAATTCAATGTGAGGGTTCACCAGCACGATCCTTTCGATCTCGGTGAAGATATTGCGTCGCTCCGTTTCATTCGACTTCAGAAACTTCCGTCGTGCCGGTACATTGAAAAAGATATTCTTCACGATGATGGAGGTACCGGCAGCGCAGGAGAGAAACTCCTGCTTTTCCAGCCTGGAACCGCTGATGATCAGAGCGCTGCCTAACTCATCCTCCTGGCGACGGCTCTTCACCTCCACCTGTGAGATGGCGGCAATTGAGGGGAGCGCTTCTCCCCTGAATCCCATGGTAGTGAGAGCGAAGAGATCGTCTGCACTGCGGATCTTAGAGGTGGCATGCCGCTCAAAAGCCATCCGCAGATCGGTAGCCGACATTCCCTTGCCATTGTCGATCACCTGAACAAAGGTACGACCCGCATCCTTGATATGAATGCGGATTTGGGTGGCTCCCGCATCAAGGGCGTTCTCCACCAGCTCTTTCACAACTGATGCAGGGCGCTGAATCACTTCGCCGGCAGCGATCTGGTTGGCAATGGCGTCGGGAAGCAGATGAATGATGTCAGCCATAGGTGAATCAGTTTTGAACTAGCGGAGGATCCAGAAGTAGAAAAGGGCAAACAGCAGAACAATGATCAAGATAAGCACCAGATTGTTCGACAGGAAAGAGCCTCTGCCTGCAGACTCCTTCTCTTTTCGCTTTCTGAGGTGGTGTGTCTGAGAAATGAACTCCTCTTTAAATGCCTTTGGTTCCACTTTCGGCTCCTCAGGAATTACCCCCATCTCCTTTTTTATTTCAAGGATCCGATTTTCCAGTTTTTTTTTGCGTGCCTCCGCCTCCTCGTTGTAGAGGATGGGGGTATAACCGAATTTGCGGGGTTTTCTGTTATTGTAAAAGAAGAATGTAGCCATAGACAAATGCATGTTGGTTGATACAAAGATAGGGGATCGTTGCCCCAATGACAAATGCTGAACCCGTTAAAGGGTGAGATCCTCCCGCTGAAAACGTCGTGGACGCTGATCGGGAGCTTCCGAGGCTCTGCGCTCATTGCTGCGGAAGATGTCATCCGGACCGGTGGGGCGCAGGTAATCGAGCCAGACAAAGCCCTCCAGGCTCGAATCCCCCTCACTGAGTAGCGGTAGAGGAGTGGTTACAGCTGTGGTAGTGGACCAGAGTTTCAGCCGCTTGATCTGGTTGTTTTCAATATCCATTGAGAGATAGGGGCTCTCAGTCTTGTTGAGCCCGATGATGGTGCTATCTTTTTGCAGAACATAGTACAATGATTGGGCATTCCCCTCCACCAATACATGATAGAGCTTCCCATCGCGAAAGGAGGCGGTCATGTTTCGGCCGCTGAGCTGATTGTACTGCCCCTCTATTTTTCTGTCCTGAATGGCAAAAGCATAATCTCTGACCACAGCTTTCTCCAGGGTGGAGTCGTTCAGAAACAGATCGATCCGGTCACCGAAAATCTGATTGTTCTCGTTCCACAGTACCGGATTACCCGTGAGATAGACCGTTGAGTCGCGAGAAGAGTAGTGCAGCGAGTCGCAGAGACCCTGTATGTCGGAACGGTAAAAGCGCACCTCATAGTAGGCTCTGATGTCGCGGAAAGTGGAGTCGGTTTTCATCACCAGTGTATCACCGTGAATAAACAGGCTCTCTTCCTGCGAGTAATCGATGGCGAATGCTGAGTCAGTGGCCATTCCATACTCTGTCTGCTCGTTGTAGAAACCATAGTTACCTTGCAGGATTGCCTTTTGGGCTTTGTCCTCCAGATACATATTCCCAAACACCTCACCCTCACCGCTCAGCCGGTTGTAGAGGATGGTGTCACCAATCAACACCTTGGTTCCGTCCTTGCTGTATACCTCCGAGCGATCCAGCAACCGGGCATCTTCGGTGACCGTATGATACCACCCTTTGCTGGTGTGAACATACCCACTATCCGAGACGATGCGTGAGGGTCCCAGGATATCGGCGTATTTCGACCCGGTATTGTATTTGAGTGTATCGGCGTAGATGATGTAATCTTCGTTGACCAGCTTTACACTGTCACTGAAGAGCGCCACCCTGGTATCCGGGGCATATTGTCCCCAGAATGAGGTGAGTTCATTCTCTTCATCCACCAGCAATCCCCCCTCAAAGTAATAACCCAGGTTCGCTACGCGGTCGTAGTCGAGGCTGTCGGTGAAGAGTGTCACATTCCTGTCTTCCATCCTGATGTTGTTGCGCAGGCGCGCCAGCTGGCTTTGGCCATCGTAATGGAGGTAATCACCATAGATAAAGATGGTGTCACCCTGCTCCATCCGCACGTTGCTGAAAGCCTCGAAGGTGTTGGACTGCTGAAAGAGGTAGGCACTGTCGCAATACATAAAAGCTCCCTCGTGAAAGAAAACCACATTCCCGGTAAGGATTTCAGCATCAAACCCAGCACGCTTGCTCCAGAGATCGGCCTGTCGAAGTTCAACGATCTTTGTATCATCAGGTGACGGTTGTTGTCCCCTGGCTGAGGCCATAATGGCGAAAAGCACACCCAAAAGAAGCATGCTTTCCCGTAACCGATGCCTGATCTCTCTGCTCATTTTCCGGAATAAAGACTGTTATTTCAACCAGCCCTTATATTTCAGCTCACATCCCTGCCAGGCAGGATCGATACGGACATAGGTCTGTTCAATTTTCTTTTGCAGCCACTCATCTACCATTTTCTGCTGTCTTGCACTCTCAGCCATCTGCTTGATGATCTGGTAGTCATTGTTGATGTTGGCCCGGTGCCCTTCGTGACGGGCAGTGATCCGGATCATAGCTGCTACCTGTCGCCCCTTATCGTTCAGCATGATGAACGGCTCGGAGATCTCTCCCTCTTTCATCTCTCCCGCTACTTTTGCAATATCCTGGTTTAACTCATTCAAGGCAAAACGTGGGGTGCCGGCATTGACACTTCGAGGGGTTTTGTTCACCATGATCCCCTTGTTGTTACGTGTTTCCTTGTCGGAAGAGAAGTAGGTGGCTGCTTCATCGAAAGTAATTTTATGCTGCATGATACCGCTACGAATAGAGTCGAGACGGACCAGTGCCGTATCGAGGGCCTCCTGCGGCACACGTGGTTTAAGCAGGATATGGCGGAAGTTGCCCATGTCGCCCCGGCGTTCAATCAATTGAATGATGTGAAATCCATACTCCGTTTCAACGATATTGGACACCTTTTTTGGATCACTCAGTGCAAAGGCCACATTGGCAAACTCAGGCACCAGTTGCGAACGGCTCATAAAACCCAGCTCTCCTCCCCTCATGGCTGAGGGATCTTCCGAGTGGAGCAGGGCGAGTGTGGAGAACTCTCTCTCGCCACTGTTAATCTGTTCGGTAAACTCCCTCAGACGAGCTTTTACTTTGTCGATCTCCTCCAGTGGAATCTTTGGCTCCACCGTGATGATCTGCACCTCCAGTGTGGTCGGGATAAAGGGCAGGCTATCCTGTGGCAGGCTGTTATAGTAATTCCTGATTTCAGAGGGTGTCAGAAGAATATTCCCAAAATGTTTCTGCTGTACCCCTTCAATCAGTTGCTGCTCGCGGATCTGTTCGCGCAGATCCTCCCGAATGGCGGCAATGCTCTTGCCGTAATACTCCTCAAGACGCTCCACCGATCCGGTGGAAGCAATATACTCATTAATCAGGTATTCCACCTGGCGGTTTACATTGACCTCCTGCACTTCAATACTGTCGAGCTTAGCCTGGTCCAGGAAAAGCTTGCGTACAGCCAGTTGTTCCGGTATAAAGCAATAAGGATCCCCTTCGATGCGCTGGTTCTGCATCAGGATCTCTTTCCGGAATTCTTCCACTTCCGATTTGAGGATTGCCTCATCACCTACCACCCAAACAATTTCATCAATCACGTTGTTTTGTGATGGTGCCGGCAGGACTACCGTGAGCGCAGCAAGAAAGAACAATATCTGCAAGGTATATTTCATAGAATCATCTGTTGATAATAGCAATGTAAAAGTAGTGATAATCCGCTAAGCAACAAAATAGATTGATGGTTAAAAGTAGTTATAAGGATGCCACCGCTCTGAAATCTTCACCGGTTTGTGAAACAAAGGAGACGCACCACAGCACGTCTCCCCACACTTATCCGGGATCGGGCTTCACCTTTCGATGGCAGCCTGAGCGGCAGCCAGCCGCGCAATAGGCACACGGAACGGTGAACAGGAAACATAGTTCAGCCCGAGGGTATAGCAGAACTTCACCGAGGAGGGTTCACCACCATGTTCACCGCAGATACCGCATTTGAGCGAGGGCTTCACTTCGCGTCCTTTTTGCACGGCCATGCGCATCAGCTGCCCCACACCGTTTTGGTCGAGCACCGCAAAGGGATCCTGTTTCAGGATTCCCTTGTCGAGGTACATCGGCAGGAACTTGGCCACGTCGTCGCGGCTATAACCGAAGGTCATCTGTGTCAGGTCGTTGGTACCGAAAGAGAAGAAATCGGCTTCGGCAGCGATCTTATGAGCCGTGAGGGCTGCACGTGGGATTTCGATCATGGTCCCGATCTTGTACTTCACCGAAGCATTCTTCTCCGCGAACACCTGTTGAATGGTCTTCTCAATGACCTCTTTCTGAGCCTTGAACTCATGAACAATACCGGTGAGGGGCACCATGATCTCCGGCTTAGCCTTGACCCCTTCTTTCTTCAACTCGATGGCACTCTCCATGATGGCACGGGTCTGCATCTCGGTGATCTCAGGATAGAGGTTCCCCAAACGGCAACCGCGCAGCCCCAGCATCGGATTGGACTCCATCAATCCCTCTACCCGGTCGTGGATATCCTTGTAGGAGATACCCATCACCTTCGCCATCTCCATCTGACCTTTTTCATCGTGAGGCACAAACTCATGCAAAGGGGGATCGAGCAGGCGAATGGTCACAGCATAGCCATCCATAGCCCGGAAGATGCCTTCGAAATCTTTCTTTTGCAGAGGGAGCAGCTTGCTGAGAGCCTTGCGTCGTCCCTCCTCATCTTTGGCCAGGATCATTTCGCGCATCGGAATGATTTTGTCATCCTCGAAGAACATATGCTCGGTGCGGCAGAGACCGATTCCCTTGGCACCAAATTTGCGGGCTACGATGGCATCATGTGGTGTGTCGGCATTGGTCCGCACATCCATACGCGTATATTTTTCGGCTATATCCATCAGTTCAGCAAAATCGGCATCCAACTCGGCATCCTGGGTGGTGATCTTCCCTAAATATACATTTCCTGTAGAGCCATCGAGTGAGATCCAGTCGCCCTCTTTCACCTCCTGCCCGTTGATCCTCATGGAGCGCGACTTGTAGTCGATGATCAGGTTGTTGGCAGCAGAGACGCAGCACTTCCCCATTCCGCGAGCCACCACGGCCGCGTGGGAGGTCATTCCGCCACGTGCAGTGAGGATACCCTGTGCCGTGGCCATCCCCCTCAGATCTTCGGGAGAGGTCTCAATGCGGCAGAGGATCACTTTCTTGCCCTCTTTGCTCCACTCTTCGGCCTCGTCAGCGTGGAACACCACCTGTCCGGTGGCAGCTCCCGGTGAGGCAGGGAGACCATGGGTGAGGCGCCTGGCACTGGCCAGCGCTTTCTTGTCGAATACCGGGTGCAGCAGCTCATCCAGCTTCTCCGGATCACAACGCTGCAGAACGGTTTTCTCATCAATATAACCCTGGTGGAGCATGTCGATGGCGATCTTCACCATGGCAGCCCCTGTACGCTTTCCACTGCGGGTCTGCAGGATCCAGAGTTTCCCATCCTGAATGGTGAACTCAAGGTCCTGCATATCCTTGAAGTAATCTTCCAGCTTCTGCTGCACTTCAATCAGTTCCCGGGCACATTCAGGCATCGTTTCTTCCAGTGACGGAAATTTAGCTGCCCGCTCCTCTTCAGAGATACCCTGCATCTTCGCCCAGCGGCGCGATCCCTCAAGGGTGATCTGTTGGGGGGTGCGTACACCTGCCACCACATCTTCACCCTGAGCATCGATCAGGTACTCACCGTTGAAGAGATCCTCACCGGTAGCCGCATCGCGTGTGAAAGCAACGCCTGTACCGGAGGTCTTCCCCATGTTTCCAAATACCATTGCCTGCACGTTGACAGCTGTACCCCATTCTTCGGGGAAGTTGTTCATCTTACGGTAAAGAATGGCTCTTTCATTCATCCAACTATCAAATACCGCACATATGGCTCCCCAGAGTTGTTCCCAGGGACTGACCGGGAAATCGTGTCCGGTCTTCTCCTTCACTGCCGCTTTGAACCGTTTCACCAGCTCTTTCAGGTCGTCAGTGGTGAAATCGGTATCCTGCTCAATGCCTTTCGATTTCTTCATCTCATCCATGATCTCCTCAAAGGGGTCAATGTCATCCTTACTCTCGGGCTTCAAGCCCAGCACCACGTCGCCATACATCTGCACAAAGCGACGATAGGAGTCCCAAGCAAACCGTTCGTTACCCGATTTGCGGGCAATCCCCTCCACAGCATCATCGTTCAACCCAAGATTCAACACCGTATCCATCATCCCCGGCATGGATACACGCGCACCTGAACGCACCGAAACGAGGCAGGGGTTCTCCTTGTCCCCGAACCTGGTACCGGTGAGCGACTCAATCTGGGCCACTGCCTGCTCCACCTCCTCTTTCAAGGCGGCAATTACATAGTCGCGCCCCAGCTCGTTGTACTCGGTACATACCTCGGTGGTAATGGTGAATCCTGGTGGAACGGGGACACCAATCAAATTCATCTCTGCCAGGTTCGCTCCTTTTCCACCGAGCAGGTTCTTCATATCTGCCCTTCCCTCGGCTGAGCCGTTACCAAAGGTGTAAACTCTCTTTTTTTTCATCTGATGTACTGTTATGATAAGTTAAATGTTAAATAATGATTCTTCCTGTGAAGCCGTAAATATCGCATATGAACCAGTTAACCAGTATTGATTTCTTCTGTCAAATAGTTTTTCTCTATAACGATCCTTCTTTACCTGACTCTCAAGGTATCATGAAGCAAGGGATCCCGATCCTGCGAGGATGGTATCTCCGCACGGGAGGGGATGAATCCGGCAGAGTCTGCAACCAGGCTGCCAAGTCTGATATCGTAGAGCTGAATCAGCGTTGAGCTCTTCAATGAATCATGCAGGTGCAGGTATCCGTAGATCTCTCTCAGTGTATCCCCCCGGATTTCGGTAATTGAATCACCCGGGAGGTATTTCATGGCAGTGAAACGATAGCTGCTATTTTCGGTAATCCTTTGGGGCAAGTAGATGGTGGTGTCGCCATATTCCAGTGTAAGCAGGGATGTGAGCCGATGAGGAAAATTGGGAGGAATGCCGATAACGCTGAAAGAGAAAGAGAACTGATCGGAGGTTATCCGCTCGTCGATGTCGGGTTCCAGCAGACGAAAGCGGAATCCCCTGTCAGCTGCTGAGGAGGTAAACAGATAGTGACGAGGGATATAAGAGAGCGGGAGGGTTCGGGGATCCTGCACCTTGAGGGTAGCCAGCCGGGCTATTTCTGCATCCACCTCTTTGCGGGCTCTTTCCAGACGTGCTTTAACCGAGTCGTTCATCTTCAGATAGAGATCTATCCGGTCTGAATACCAGGATAAAGAGCTGTCCCATTCAGCTTGCGTCACACCATGGGAAGCGAACAGACGATTGATGTAAGCCTCTTTTTTTTCAGGGGTGTTGAATAGCTGATATTCATGCTCCATGGTTGCTTCAGCCAGGTATATATCATAGAGAAGCTGTTCCATCTCTTTTCTGCTCAGAACCTCTTTCGGGCGGTTCTGACAGGATGAGATCATCAGCAGCCCCGCAAGAATAATGAAGAGATATGGAACAATGCTATATTTCACCTGTAACGTTTTTTTTCGTCACTTCATTCTCCAGCTTTTCCCGTTCACTTTTCGACATCAGGGAATAGGATAATGTCTTACGGTAGAAGAGCAGTATCAATATCACACCTATTGTAATGGCCGAATCTGCCAGGTTAAAGATGAACCGGAAGAATAAAAACTCCTGCCCCCCCACAAACGGGAACCAGTCGGGATAGATCCCTTTAATCAGCGGAAAGTAAAGCATATCTACCACCTTTCCGTGCAACAGCGATGAATAGCCTTGTCCCCAGGGGACGACAGACGCTACATGCCCGGGATAACTGGCTTCGAAGATTACACCGTAGAAGATGCTATCCACAATGTTTCCCATCGCACCCGCCAGCACCAGCGCGACACACACAATGAAGCCATTCTTGTAGTTCTCCCTCACCAAGCGGTTGATATAGATGATGATCAGAACCACCGCAATGATCCGAAAGAGCGAAAGGAACAGCTTTCCTCCTGCTTCAATCCCAAAGGCCATTCCGTTGTTTTCCACAAAATAGATCTGGAACCAGTCGGTAATGTGGATTGCATCATACAATGCCATATGGGTCTTCACCCATATCTTGGTGAGCTGATCAACGAGAAGTACCAGAAAAACAACCGCAACTGCAATCCATCCTTTGTGATTCCTATTGTTCATACGACTAAAATTTGGGGAAATTTCTCCTTTCGGGGAGCACTCCCCCACATCTTACGAAATGTCAACCTTTCCACACTCATCCGCCGGGCAGGGTCATTTCTTTTTTTTTGCCGACTTGGCCTCAATGCTCAGTGTGGCATGCGGCACAGCGCGAAGACGTTCCTTCGGAATCAGCTTGCCGGTCTCACGGCAGATACCATAGGTGCCGTTCTCAATGCGTACCAGTGCAGCCTGCAGGTTCTGAATGAACTTCATCTGCCGCTGAGCCAGCCGGCCTGCCTCCTCCTTGGAGAGTGTAGACGCCCCTTCCTCGAGCACCTTGTAGGTGGGAGAGGTATCCACCGTATCGTTCCCATCCGTATTGGTCACCGCAGCACGGTAGTTCTCATATTCCTGCCTGGCGATCCGCAATTTCTCGTTGATAATTGCACGGAATTCTTCCAATTCCTCATCTGAATATCTCGTCTTTTCGCTCATAATAATTAATGTATAAAAAAGGTCTGTGTCTCTCTTCCGGAATCAGAGTCAATATACAACAACCTTGGTTTCCATAAAGTTCACATTTGCATACTGCTGCATTGCTTCGCAAAGATAACGATAAATTGGATATCTTTCAACTGTTTTTCTCAATGCGGATGGTGAGCAGCTGATCATCCATCTCGATGGTATCCTCCAGCTCCTCATCCGTCAGGGTGAGCTCATCGGCCAGCACCTGATTACAGATGTAACCGGCATGTTCTCTCACCGCTTCATCAAAGGCAGGGTGCGACGAAAGATGAATGGTGATGCGATCGGTGATCTCAAACGCCTTTGCCTTACGCAGGTTCTGGATGCGGTTCACCAGCTCACGGGCAACTCCTTCTTTCTCCAATTCAGGGGTGAGGGTGATATCGAGGGCTATCGTGATTCCCCGCTCACTCCCCACCAGCCAGCCGGGGATATCTTCCGAGAGGATCTCCACATCCTCAGTGGTGATCACCGCCTCCTGTGTGTCAATCAACAGCGTCAGCGATCCATTTTGCTCCAGGGTGTTGATCTCCTGTTGATCAAGTTGCCCGATACGGGCAGCCAGCTGCTTCATGATCTTCCCGTAGCGTGGTCCCAGCTTCTTGAAATCAGGCTTCACCCGTTTCACCAGCATCTCACTGGCAGAATCAATAAAGTCCAGCTCCTTCACATTCACCTCGCTAAGTATCAGCGGCTTCACGGCTTCAATATTCCTTTTCTGCTGATCATCCAAAACGGGAATCATGATTCGGGAAAGCGGCTGCCGCACCTTGATGTTTACCTTGCGCCGGAGGGCCAGTACAATCGAAGAAGCAGCCTGAGCCAGATACATCTGTTCCTCAAGGGTCTTGTCGATCAATGTTTCATCCGCAAGAGGAAAGTCGGTCAGGTGAACCGATGGCATACTGTTGTTACCGGTGGAGTCAGTCAGGTCGAGATAGAGCCGGTCAGCATAGAAAGGTGCGATGGGAGCCATCAGCTGGGACACGGTCACCAGACACTGATAGAGCGTCTGGTAAGCTGACAGCTTGTCGTCAGTCATCTCCCCGCCCCAGAAACGTTTGCGGTTCAGCCGCACATACCAGTTGCTGAGGTTGTCATTCACAAAATCGGCTATTGCACGACCTGCACGGGTTGGTTCATAATCGCCGTAAGCCTGATCTACCTCCGCCACAAGGCTATTCAGCAGGGAGATGATCCAACGGTCGATTTCCGGCCGTTTGGCGAGGTCGATCTGCGGGTATTGGTTATGAAAGCCATCCACGTTGGCATAAAGGACGAAGAATGAGTAGGTGTTGAAGAGTGTTCCGAAAAACTTCCTGCGGGCCTCCTCCACGCCTTCAATATCAAATTTCAGATTGTCCCAGGGGGCTGCATTGGTAATCATATACCAACGCAGGGGATCAGAACCATACTTTTCGATGGTTTCAAAAGGATCAACCGCGTTACCAAGTCGCTTCGACATCTTATTGCCATTCTTGTCGAGGACCAATCCGTTGGAGACAACGTTTTTGAAAGCCACGCTACCTTTCACCATGGCTGCTATGGCATGCAAAGTGTAGAACCAGCCACGGGTCTGATCCACCCCCTCCGCAATAAAATCGGCAGGGAAGACCTTTGCAAACTCCTCCTCAGAAATGTGCGGATAGAAGACCTGGGCAAAAGGCATGGCACCGCTGTCAAACCAAACGTCGATCAGGTCGGTCTCACGCCGCATCGGCCGCCCACTGTCGGAGACCAGCAGGATCTGATCCACATAGGGACGGTGGAGGTCAATCTGTTCATAATCCAGCTCCCGGTAATCATTCAGATCAAGGTTCTCCCAGGGCAACTCCTGCATCACACCGGCCTCAACTGCCTTCTGCATCTCCTCATAAAGCTCTTTCACCGAACCGATACATTTCTCCTCTTTCCCGTCGTCGGTACGCCAGATAGGCAGCGGGGTACCCCAATAGCGACTGCGGCTCAGGTTCCAGTCCTGCAGGTTCTCCAGCCATTTACCAAAACGGCCACTACCGGTGGATTGCGGTTTCCAGTTGATGGTGTTATTGAGTGCGATCATCTGTTCGCGGCATGCGGTAGAGCGGATGAACCAGCTGTCAAGAGGATAGTAGAGCACCGGTTTGTCGGTACGCCAGCAATGTGGGTAGTTGTGAACGTACTTTTCGATGCGGAAAGCCCTGTTCTGCTGCTTGAGCATTACCGACAGGTCCACATCGAGCGTGGGATCCTCCTCGGTGAGTGAGTCGTCGTAGGCATTCTTCACATATCTGCCGGCAAACCCGGCATAAAGATCACTGTTCATATGCTCTTTCACAAACTGCGGATCCAAATCCTCCATGCGGTAAAACTTACCGGTGAGGTCAACCATCGGACGCAGGTTACCCTCTTTATCTCTCAGGGTCAGTCCCGGCACCTCATGCTCCTTACCCACACGAGCGTCATCCGCACCAAAGGTAGGGGCAATGTGTACGATTCCGGTACCTTCATCAGTGGTTACAAAATCACCTGTTACCACCTGAAATGCTTTACCGGTCACTTTCACCCAGGGAATCAGCTGCTCATAGCGGATGCCAACCAGCTCAGATCCCTTCCAGACCCTGTCGAGCACCCTGTAGGGAATATGCTTATCTCCCGGGTGGTAGTCGCTGAGCGACAGTGCGGCATTCTTTTCGGGAAAGTAGACATGCAGGAGGTTCTTCGCCAGCACTGCTGTCATTGGACTCCCGGTGTAAGGGTTGTAGGTTTGTACCGCCACATAATCGATGTTCTTCCCTACTGCCAGCAGCATGTTCGACGGCAGCGTCCAAGGGGTGGTGGTCCAGGCCAGGAAGAAGGGATCTCCGAACGCTTGCCACTCCGGGAACGGGTCCTTCACCAAAAACTGCGCTGTGCAGGTGGTATCTTTCACGTCACGGTAGCAGCCCGGCTGGTTCAGCTCATGGGTGCTCAGCCCGGTACCGGCAGCCGGTGAATAGGGTTGGATGGTATACCCCTTGTAGAGCAGCCCCTTGTTATAGAGCTCCTTGAGCAGGTACCAGAGTGTCTCAATGTACCGGTTGTCGTAGGTGACATAGGGGTCACTCATGTCGACCCAGTAACCCATCTTGCGGGTCAACTCCTCCCATTCACGGGTATATTTCATCACCTCTTTGCGGCAGGCGGCGTTGTATTCCTCTACGGTGATCTTCTTACCGATATCCTCCTTGGTGACGCCAAGCGACTTTTCCACACCCAGCTCCACGGGCAGTCCGTGGGTATCCCATCCCGCTTTCCGGTTCACCAGGTAACCCTTCATGGTCTTGTAACGACAAAAGAGATCCTTGATGGAGCGGGCAATGACATGATGGATCCCCGGCATGCCATTAGCCGACGGAGGACCTTCATAAAAGACAAAACGGGGATTCCCCCTGCGTATCTCAAGACTTTTACTGAAAATATCCTTATCATCCCACTCATTCAGCATCTCTTTGTTCACATCGGAAAGATTCAGCTGATTGTATTCCGGAAAACGATCACTCATTGTCAATGAATTTTTACCATACAAAATTGAAGATGCAAAGGTAGCAAAAAAAGAGAAAGCAGAACCGGTTTTCGATAAAAGAAAGAGCCCCGTTCACAGCGTGTGTACCGGGCTCTTTATCGCTCATCAGCTCTCAGGAGAGCTTTGCCAATGCATCCTTGATGCGTGCGATCGCCTTTTCAATGTTCTCATCGGAGGTGGCATAAGAGAGGCGGATGCACCCCGGCGCACCGAATGCGTCACCCCCTACACAAGCCACATGCCCCTCCTCCAAGAGGTACATCGCCAAGTCGGTAGCTGTTCCGATTTTACGTCCGTTATAAGACTTACCCAGGTAGTTGCTGCACTCCGGGAAGATATAAAAAGCGCCCATCGGATTGTTTACCTGCAGACCGGGGATCTCGTTCAGCAGTCTAACAATCAGGTTTCTCCTTCTTTCAAAAGCGGCACGCATCTCTGCCACGCAGGACTGGTCACCAGTGTAGGCAGCCACCGACGCTTTCTGCGAGATGGATGAGGGACCAGAGGTGTATTGACCCTGTAACATGCTGCAGGCCGCAGCAATCCATTGCGGCGCAGCAATCCATCCAATACGCCAACCGGTCATGGCATACCCTTTCGAAACACCGTTCACTACCACCACACGATCGCGAATGGTGTCAAACTGTGCAATGGATTGATGTTGCCCGATATAGTTGATGTGTTCATAAATCTCATCGGCAACCACAAACAGATCAGGATGTTTTTCAACCACCGCGGCCAATGCTTTCAGCTCATCGTGGGTATAAACGCTTCCGGTAGGGTTGGATGGAGAGCAGAGAATCAGCACTTTTGTTTTCGGCGTAATAGCCTCCTCCAGTTGCTGGGGTGTGATCTTGAAATCATGGCCAATGCCTGCATAAATAAATACCGGTGTCCCTTCTGCCAGTTTCACCATCTCGGGATAGCTCACCCAGTAGGGTGCTGGGATCACCACCTCATCCCCCTTATCGACGATGGAGAGAATCACATTGCAGATTGATTGTTTGGCACCGCCGGAGACCACAATCTGTGCAGGGCTATAGGTCAGTCCGTTTTCCTTTTGCAGCTTGTTGCAGATCGCCTGCTTCAGGTCAGGGAAACCTGCTACGGGCGAATAAAATGAAAAATTATCGTCGATGGCTTTTTTGGCTGCCTGCTTGATATGTTCGGGGGTGTTGAAATCAGGTTCGCCCACACTCATGTTGATCACATCAATGCCCTGAGCCTTCAGTTCATTGCTCTTCTGTGCCATCGCAAAAGTTTCAGACGGCGACAACGCAGTCAATCTGGCAGATAATACATCCATAATTCAATTGCTCTTTTTGTTAGATAATCGTACAAAGATAGATAAAAATCACATTTTATCACAGGTTATTCCGAATATTAGGTATCATTATCGATAATTTTCTTCACAAAAAAAAAGCTACCGAAGGGTAGCCTGTTATAAATCAATTGAAAATTCTATCGAAATGAAAAAAAGCATTCGTGAACCCATTCGGTCACTCAGCTTCAGCCTCAAACGCTCTTAATGGCACCACCTGCATCAGCATACTTGCAGGAATTCCTGCTTTCTGCTCCTCTCAGGTTTTAGCTTTTCGTCAGCTTGCTTGACGCAAGCTCGCTCTCAATGTACGCAGCCTGTTCAATCTGTTGGTACGATATGAAACAGAGCCGTTTGAGATGTTTTGTTCCAGATACCTGATCTGTCCCAAAATTTCTTCTTTGGTAAGGTTTCTGACTGTCATAATTTCACCTTTCATTTAAAAAGTTATGATCCGTCGGCAACCGTCTGTATAAGAAGCCATTTATGATGTAA
>JAHDQF010000021.1 GCA_018433945.1 Proteiniphilum sp.
AGCGCATCCAGCGCATCGGTACGCCTGCGCACCTCGGGTCCAAGGCCGCTCATCTCGGCGTTTCCCCCCGCATTGTCGGCTATGGGACCATAGGCATCGGTAGCCAGCGTGATCCCCAGCGTGGAGAGCATCCCCACCGCCGCGATGGCGACACCATAAAGTCCCATGCTCAGGTTCGATGCACTCATCATATTCGCCACATCGAAGCGGATGGCCGACAGGTAAGAGATCAGAATGGCAGCCACAATGGTAACCACCGGGATCACCGTGGAGATGAAACCGTTACCCATGCCAGCAATAATCACCGTGGCAGGCCCTGTCCGCGCACTCTCGGCGATCGCCTTCGTGGGACGAAAGGAGTGAGAAGTGAAGTACTCGGTTCCCTTACCGATGATGATCCCCGCCAGCAGGCCGGCGAACACGGAGAAGGAGAGACCCACCCAGTTGCTGAAGCCCAGCAGGTAGAGGATGCCAAAGGTGGCAGCGGCTATCAGCAGTGCACTCACGTTTACCCCCCTGTTGAGTGAAGCCATCAGCTGCTTTACGGACGCTTTCTCACCGGTACGCACCAGGAAGATGCCGAGGATGGAGAGAAAGACACCGATGGCAGCAATGATCATCGGCGCAAAGACCGCTTTCAGTTGCATCTCCGGGTTGAGCACATAGGCAGAAGCACCCAGCGCCGCCGTAGAGAGAATGGAGCCGCAATAAGACTCATAGAGGTCGGCACCCATACCGGCTACATCTCCCACATTGTCACCCACATTGTCGGCAATGGTAGCCGGATTGCGGGGATCATCCTCGGGGATGCCCGCCTCCACTTTTCCCACCAGGTCGGCACCCACGTCGGCCGCCTTGGTGTAGATACCGCCGCCCACACGGGCAAAGAGTGCCTGTGTGGAAGCACCCATCCCGAAGGTGAGCATCGTGGTGGTGATGATCACCAGCTTGTGCCCGCTTCCCGCATCCTCGATGAAATGATCGAGCACGAGGTACCATACCGATATGTCGAGCAGAGCCAGCCCCACCACCACCAGTCCCATCACGGCACCGGACCGGAAGGCAATCTGCAGGCCACTGTTGAGTGACCGCTGCACGGCATTGGCTGTACGGGCAGATGCATAGGTGGCCGTTTTCATGCCGAAGAAACCAGCCAATCCGGAGAAAAAGCCACCGGTGAGAAAGGCAAATGGCACCCAGCTGTTCTGCAAACCAAAATAGGCCATCACTGCAAACAGAATGGCCAATACAATAAAGACTCTTGTCACCACACGGTATTGCTGTGACAGGTATGACATCGCCCCTTCCCTTACATATCGGGCAATGGTAACCATCTTTTCTGTTCCCTCACTTTCACGCATCATACGTTTGAAAAAGTAAAGGGCAAATAACAAGGCAACCACGGAGGCTGCAGGTACAAGATAAAAGTAATTCACAGTGTAATTATTTTAAAAAGTGAATGGTTTCATGATGAGGAAGCCAACATGTAGCGCTATCTCACCCACAAAGATCAGGAAATAATTTAAAAATATAAAAAAAAATGAGCGAAAATCAGCAATTATCTCTTATTTCAGAAACTACACTCAATTTCTTTCGATAATTCAAAATAAATCGTAATTTTGTAACCTTGTGATTCACATGAATTTCAAAAACTGATCACTCGACCAATATGAAACATACACATTATCTTACGGCACGGAACCCCATTCGGGAATACCATATAGCTCATAACAGGCATTCTATAAAGAAATGAAATTTCAATATTCACAATCAGTTGAAACATGGCAAAAAATCACCTTTTCAAAAGCGACAAAAGCCCGAAAAACATCCAGATAAAAAAGGAGATCATTTCCCATTTTATCAATACGGGTAACGACACAATCTCGGAACTGGCCAAGGAACTTGACCTGAGTGTACCCACCGTCACCAAGTTCATCGTCGAACTGATTGACCAGGGAATGATTGCAGAGTTTGGGAAGATACAAACACCCGGCGGTCGACATCCTATCGTCTATGGCTTGAATCCTTCTTCTGCCTATTTCGTGGGTGCCGATATGAGTCGACACCATCTCAACATCGCTCTGATGGATTTTACCGGCCGGCTCGTGGAAAACGAGATGGGAATCGCTTATACCTACCAAAACACCACCGAATCATTCGATCTGCTTTGCGGGCATCTTCAGAATTTCATCGACAAAACGGGTGAGATAAAGAAGAAGATCTATCACATCAACCTGAATATCTCCGGAAGAGTAAACCCCGAGACCGGATATAGCTATAGCAGCTTCTATTTTAGCGAGGAACCGATCAGCGAGATCCTCTCCTCCAAGCTCCACTACCCGGTCAGCATCGACAACGACACCCGTACCATGGCCTATGGGGAGTACATGAAAGGAGTGATAGAGAAGGAAAAAAACGTGATCTTCGTCAATGTGAGCTGGGGACTCGGCATCGGCATCATTATCGACGGCAAGCCCTATTACGGCAAATCGGGTTTCTCGGGAGAGTTCGGACATTTCCCCATCTTTGACAACGAGATCATCTGCCATTGTGGCAAGAAGGGATGTCTTGAAACGGAAGCCTCCGGTCTCGCCATCCACCGGATGGTGATCGAGCGTATCAAACAGGGCGAAAGCAGCATCCTCACACAAAAAGTGAAAGATATGGATCAGCTCACACTGACCCATATCATTGAGGCGACCAACAACGAGGATCCCCTCTGTATTGAGATTGTAGAGGAGGTGGGATACAAATTGGGCCGGTACATTGCGGGACTGATCAACATCTTCAACCCCGAGTTGGTGGTGATTGGAGGACAGGTGGCTGAGACCGAGGGGTTCATCATGCTCCCCATCCGCAGCTCGGTGAAGAAACACTCACTGAACCTGGTGAACAAGGATACAAAGATTGTCACCTCCAAATTAAAAAATAAAGCTGGCATCATCGGCGCCTGTATGATTGCCCGAAGCAGACTGTTTACTGAATAAATGTTAATTTATCACTTATAGCCACTCCATTGTGCCATTTTCTCATTTTCTCCCCTTATTTTTGCACAACATTATTAATTTTGGATTAGAATGAGAAAAGAACATTTTGAAACTTTACAGCTTCATGCAGGACAGGAACCCGACCCGGTAACCGGTGCAAGAGCAGTTCCCATTTATCAGACCACAGCATATACATTTAAGAGCGCTGAGCATGGCGCCAACCTGTTTGGATTGAAAGAGTTCGGGAATATCTATACCCGATTGCAAAACCCGACCACCGACGTGTTTGAAAAGCGAATGGCCGCCCTCGAAGGGGGCGTAGCGGCTGTGGCCACCTCCTCGGGACAGGCTGCGCAATTCCTGGCGATCCATAACCTGGCACAGGCAGGCGACAACATTGTCTCCACCTCTTTCCTCTATGGTGGCACCTACAATCAATTCAAGGTCGCTTTTAAGCGAATGGGCATCGATGTTCGCTTTGCCGATGGCGACAAGGCGGAGAGCATCGCCTCCCTGATTGATGACAACACCAAAGCCATCTATCTGGAGACCATTGGCAATCCGGAATATAACATACCCGATTTTGAGGCCATTGCAGCCATCGCAAAAGCAAACGAGATACCACTGATCGTGGACAACACCTTCGGACAGGGAGGATACCTCTTCAATCCCATTGAATGGGGGGCCAATATCGTACTCCATTCAGCTACCAAGTGGATTGGCGGACATGGAACCTCCATGGGAGGGGTGGTGATCGATGGGGGTAACTTCAACTGGGGAAACGGCAAGTTCCCCATGTTCAGTGAGCCCTCTGAAGGGTACCATGGACTCAACTTCTGGGAGACGTTTGGCGATCACTCCCCCTTTGGAAATATTGCTTTCGCCATCCGTTGTCGCGTGGAGGGCCTGCGGGATATGGGACCGGTGAACAGTCCATTTAACACATTCCTGCTGTTACAGGGCATTGAAACACTCTCCCTGCGTGCCGAACGCATCAATGCCAACGCCCTGGAGCTGGCACGCTGGCTGGAAAAACACCCCAAAGTGGAGAAAGTGAGCTATCCCGGACTGGAAAGCAATAAGTATCACACCCTGGCAAAGAAATACCTCAAAAACGGAGGTTTCGGCGGAGTCCTCTCATTTTTCGTTAAAGGGGATGTGGAACAAACCGCCCGCATCATCGACAACCTCTCTATGATCAGTCACCTGGCAAATGTGGGTGATGCCAAGACACTCATCATTCACCCGGCAAGCACCACGCATCAGCAACTACCCGAAGAGGCACAATTGGCTGCAGGGGTCTACCCCAACATGCTCCGTCTCTCGGTGGGATATGAACATATCGACGACATCAAGGCTGACCTGGAGACAGCATTGCAGAAACTGTAAAGATGAAAATAGACTTTAGGGAACGAACACCGCAGCTGATTGCCATCATCGGGGTGCTGGTTATTGTGCTTGCAATCGTGATTGGCTTCCTGGTAAACAAAAATGCAGAAATTGAAGAGATACAGCAGCAGTTCATCATCAACAAGCAGGAGCTGGAAGATGAGTATGAGGCGATTTCTCTTCAATATGAGGGGTTTAAGTTTAGCGTACAGAACGACTCACTGCTATACAAGCTGGAGAACGAGCGGGCAAAGGTGTTGCGCTTACAGGAGGAGCTGCGCATGACCAAAGCTTCAGACCAGGCAGAGATCAAACGGCTCAAGGATGAGCTCTCTACGCTTCGCAAGGTGCTTCGCTCTTACATTCACCAAATCGACTCACTCAACCGGCTGAACGAGGAACTGCGGGCAGAAAACCAACAAATCACCCGCCAGTATAAAGAAACCAGTCGTACCCTTACACAGGTCTCACAGGAGAAAGAGGAGTTGTCGGAAAAAGTGTCACTGGCGGCACAGTTGGTGGCAACCAATATTGCGGTGAAAGCCGTCAATAACCGTGGAAGGGAACAATCGAGATTGAGCCGTAGCAGCCAGTTTGTGGTCTCTTTCACCATCGCCCGGAACATCACTGCTGAGCCGGGAGAACGCATCATCTACGTGCGGCTGATGGCACCCGACGGTACGGTACTCTCTAAAAGCCCCTCCCACACGTTCCCTTTCGAGAACAGGGAGATCCTCTATTCGATGCGACGCATTGTGGAGTATGGGGGTGAGGAGATACCCGTGACCCTTTACTGGGACATCGAGGAGTACCTGATGCCCGGCACTTTCAAGGCAGATATCTTCGCTGACGGGCACCACATCGGCACACATAGCTTCATGATGGAGCAGTAAGCAGAACGCTTGCCGCTACCGGAGCATCGAAAGAAAAGTCTGCTCATCGATCACTTTCACCCCCAGCTTCTTCGCTTTCTCCAGCTTGGCCGGTCCCATGTTTTCTCCGGCCAGAATATAATCGGTCTTTTTCGATACCGACCCACTGTTCTTACCACCATGCTGCAGGATCATCGCCTTGTACTCGTCACGTGAATGCAGTGCAAATGTCCCGCTGATCACGAAGGTAAGCCCTTGAAGCTTCTCAGACCTGCCGGCCAGGGCCTCCTCACTCAGGGTGAACTGCAACCCCGCCGCGCGAAGACGCTCAACGAACGCACGGTTCACCGGGTTTGCAAAATAGGCAGTCACGCTTTGTGCAATGCGACCGCCGATCTCCTCCACGGCGGTCAGTTCTTCCTCTGTCGCATCCATAAGCCTGTCAATCTGCGGGAATGCATGCGCCAGCCTGCGTGCCACCGTCTCCCCCACGTAGCGGATACCCAGCGCGTAAAGGACCCGTTCATAGGGCACCGATTTCGACCGTTCAATGCTCTGTAACAGGTTGCGGGCGCTTGTCTCGCCCCACCGTTCCAGTCGCGCCAGATCCTCAAAACGAAGGGTGTAAAGATCGGCAGCATCACGAATCAGTCCCTTGTCGTAGAGCAGGGAGATGCTCTCCGGGCCGATGGTGATGTCCATAGCCTTGCGGGTCACGAAATGCTCGATACGTCCCTTGATTTGTGGAGGGCATCCTTCACTGTTGGGGCAGTAGTGAACCGCCTCATCCTCATTCCGCACCAGGGGGGTGCCACAGTCGGGACAGTTCGGTGTAAAGAGCACCCGGCTACCGGGCAGGGAGCGTGCCTCTTTGTCCACCCCGGTGATCTTGGGGATGATCTCTCCTCCTTTCTCAACATAGACCTTGTCGCCGATGTGCAGGTCCAGTGCTTCAATGGCATCCTCGTTGTAGAGTGATGCCCGCTTCACGGTGGTGCCGGAGAGCAACACCGGCTCCAGGTTCGCCACCGGCGTCACCGCGCCGGTGCGTCCTACCTGCCAGGAGACCGACTTCAGGGTCGTCACCGCCCGCTCCGGGTTGAACTTGAAGGCGATGGCCCAGCGGGGGAACTTGGAGGTGTTACCCAGGTTACGCTGCTGCACCAGTGAATCGACCTTGATCACTACCCCGTCGGTGGTAACCGGAAGATTCCTTCGCTCCCGCTCCCAGTAATGAAGGTAGTCAAACACCTCCTCCAGGGTATGGCAACGTTTCATGGCAGAAGAGACGTTGAGTCCCCAGCGGCGAGCCAGGGTCATGTTCTCAAAATGGCTCTCCGTGGGGAGCGATTCGCCAAGCATATAGTAAACATAGGACTCCAGACGGCGAGAAGCCACCAGGCGGGAGTCCTGTAATTTCAGTGTACCGGAGGCCGCATTGCGGGGGTTGGCAAAGAGCGGCTCCTCCTGGGCAGCCCGTTCCCGGTTCAGCTCATCGAAAGAGCTCCAGGGTAGCAGGATCTCGCCCCGTACCTCTATATAGGGTGGGATCTGCTCACCCCTGAGGATCAGCGGCACATTGCGAATGGTACGCACGTTGGCGGTCACATCATCTCCCTTCTGTCCGTCGCCGCGGGTGACGGCACGTGTGAGGCGCCCCTCTTCATAGATGAGTGAAATGGAGGTGCCATCGTACTTCAGCTCACAGACAACATCAAAATCTTCGTTCAGGCTTTTCTTCACCCTGTTATAGAACTCGGTCACCTCCCCCTCCGAATAGGTGTTCTGCAGCGACAACATCGGGTAGCGGTGAGGCACCTGGGTGAAGCTTTTATTGATGTCGCTCCCTACGCGCACCGAGGGAGAGTTGGGGTCGGCATATTCGGGGTATTGCTTCTCAAGGCTTATCAGTTCGGCCATCATCCGGTCAAACTCCTGATCGGAGATCACCGGTTGCGACAGTACGTAGTAGTTGTAGTTATGCTCATGCAGCTGACGGCGGAGCGCTTCGATTTGTTCCCTGATCTGATCCATGGTGGTAATGATTATTGAAAAAGGCGCATCCAGGGGTACTCCCTGCTGCTTTCTTCACGTGACATGAGGTTCCCCACCGCCACCGTGAGAGCCAGTGTCTGCTGGAAGAGCATCTCCCCCTCGCTGAAATGCAGGTTGCAGTTGAGTCGCAGCCTGGCCCGACCCGAGTCGATGAGACGGATATACCATCTGCTTTGCAGGTAAAAGCTACCTTGCAGAAAGGGGTTACCCCGGTAGAGCTCACTCCCGTACGCCGGAAAAAACCGCATACGGTGGTCACCGGCATAGAGGTTGTTCTCGGTGCCGAACCCCATGTACTCGCCATGGAGCCTGGCCGTGAAGCCCAGCGGGTAGTATGCCACATCTGCCTTACGGTCGCGCTCTACACCGGCAAAGAGACCGGCCGAAGCCATCAACCTAAACCGGTTGCCCTTCTCATAAGCGATCCCTGCCGAGCCGATTGCCTGGATCACTTCGCTCACCCCGTATCGCCCGTCATTGGGATAGTTAACTGCAAGGTGAAAAAGATCGGACTGGAAATCGACAAAAAAGAGCCCTCTGCTCGCTTTTCCGGAAATGCCGAGAAAGAAGCTCTCACGCCTCTCGGCGGTGGAGTAGCCGGTCCAGTCCATCCAGGCGTTGAAGAAATTCTCCTCTTTGCCCAGCTGCCAGAAGAGGCCCTGCATCAGCGGCATGAACTGATTGACCGAGTCTCTGAAAAAGAAATCTGAGTAGTTGGAGAGCACCTCCTGGCGTGGAAAAGCGCCGGCACGGAAGTGAACCTTGTCGTTCTCATACTTGTAGTACAGGGTTACCTCCACCTTGTCAACCGCCTGTTGCATCCCCGGCATCTTCAGCAGGTTCACCCCGGCCACCAGCGTATGGGTACTGTCCCAGGCCGCCCCACCCAACGCGTTGAGCCAGATGCCCTGCAGGGTGCGAGCATCGGCATAGGGGGAGGCCTTGTACTCCATATTGTCGAAGAAATAGTCCATCCCCACACTCCAGCGCAGCTCCTGTGCAGATGAGGGGATGACCGAAAGAAGTAAAAACATGATGTACAATATCCTTGATTTCATATCCGGTAGCTTATCAGGGGCTAAAGATAGCAAAAAAATAGTCAAATTATCCGGTCTTTCCACTTGCCGCTACGGAGATAATAGGAAGAGAGGGCTATCAGGAAGATCCAATAGACATGCTCGGTGGTCCAGGCAGCAGCCACCGATAGGCGCAAGAAGATGATTACCAGCCACATATAAAACATGTAAAAGATCAGGGTGAAGATTTCGTACCGTAGTGCCGTGCGGGTGTTACCGGTACCGGAGACGGCGCTGAAGAGCACCGAACCCACACTGTAGAGCGGCAGCGAGGAGATCAGCACATATAGCGGCACTACCGTATCACCGATCAGTGAGGGATCATCGGTATAGATGTGAATCATGAGCCGGGGGAAGAGTGAAACAGCAAGGATGACAAGCAGCGTCACCCCCAGGCTGAGAAATGAGATCCGCTTCACCAACTGCAACACTTCGCTGCTCCTCCCTGCACCAATGGTGTTGCTTACCAGTGTGCTGGTGGAGGATCCCAGGGCATTTGAGGGGATGGTGAAGATGGTGTAGAAGCTACGTACAATGTTGGTGACCGCCAGTGACCGCTCACCCATGTAGTTCTCTATAAAGAGGAAGAAAAGCATCCAGGTGGCTACCGAAAAGAGGTACTGCACCATCATGAAGATGGAGATGTCAAGGATCATTTTGATCACCCGCCACTGAAAACGGATGGTGGTGAACCCATACTTGCGCGGGTTGGCTCTCTTGCGGGTATAGATGATGAAGAAGAGGGTAGAAGCAATCTCCGAAATTACCGAGGCGATGGCCGCTCCGGCGATACCCATCGCCGGCATACCCAGGTTGCCGAAGATGAGTCCGTAGTCGAACAGCACGTTGACCAATGCCATCACCACCGCATTGATCGTCAGCACCTTTGTGTGGGCTATGCCGATATAAAATGCACGGAACATCACATTGGTGAAAGCAAACAGAAGGCCGAAAACACGCCACTCCAGATAGTCAGAGACTGCGCCCGCTACCGCCCCGGAAGAGAACATGGAAGGAAGCCACTCCACTGAGGCAAACCGCAGCAACGGAATCAACAGCAATGCCGGAATCAGCAGGAAGAGAATCCCCTGAATCACGATCTCCCCGATCTTGTGGTAGTTGCCCTCGCCGTTGCGCCTGCCGATGAGGATCTGGCTCCCCATGCTGAAGCCGAACCCGAGGGTGTAGATGCCGATGTAGATGATCCCCGCCAGGGCAGAGGCACCCAGCTCCACCTCGCCCACGCGGCCGAGGAAAGCGGTATCAATCACCTGAATGATGTTCTGCGCCAGCAGACTCAGCAGGATAGGAGAACTGACCTTTAGGATCTGTTTATTGCTGTACACATTATGATGTTAAGCAGTAACCGTCGGTGGTTTTGATAGAAACGACGGCAGGATTAAGGCTTGAAGATCTTACCTGCGGATGCGATTGCTCCCCTGCTCCAGGTTGATCACCTTGGGTACAAAGGCTCTGGCTTCATCCAATGGCAACAGGGCAAAACTCATGATGATGATGACATCCCCCACCTGTACCTTACGTGCAGCTGCACCGTTCAGACAGATGGTACCCGATCCGCGTTCGCCGCGGATGATATAGGTCTCGAACCGTTCCCCATTGTTGTTGTTCACCACCGCCACTTTCTCATTCACAAACATTCCGGCGGCATCGATCAGATCCTCGTCGATGGTGATACTTCCCTCATAATTGAGGTTGGCGTCGGTAACTGTTGCCATGTGTATCTTTGATTTTAATGTCTCTACCCACATAACTCTTTATCTGTAACGAATGTTGTCAATCAAACGCACCTCACCGCAATAGACGGCAACGCATCCCACAGGCCATTCACTCTCATCCCATGAGGTGAGTGGTTGCAGCGAATATCCATCGACAATCGCAAAATATTCAACACGCAGATCAGGGATATTGTTTATCTCATCGGCAACCCTGGCTGCCAACTCCTGCGGAGTAAAATTGCCCTGATGGAGCAGACTGTTTTGCAGCACACGCCATATCTGCGAAGCGTTCTCCCGTTGACGGGGTGTCAAACGCAGGTTGCGGCTGCTCATGGCCAAACCCGACGGCTCCCTGACGGTGGGTACCGCCACAATCTCTACCGGTATCTGCAAACGGTGTGTCATCTCCCGCACGATGGCCAGTTGCTGAAAATCTTTCTTACCGAAATAGGCTTTATCAGGCTGTACAAAACTGAACAGGCGGCTCACCACCTGGGCTACGCCATTGAAATGACCGGGCCGGTAAGCTCCCTCCATCACCTTGTCGAGCAACCCGAAGTCAAACTGCCGGCGATCCGGCTCGGGATAGACCTCCTCAACCGGGGGGGCAAACAGCAGATCCACGCCCAGTTGCTCCAGCAGCTGCTGATCCGCCTCCGGCGTACGGGGATAAAGCTGCAGATCCTGCTGATTGTTGAACTGCGTGGGATTTACAAAAAGGCTCACCACCGTACAGCGATTCTCATCAATGCTCTTCCGGATAAGTGCAGCATGACCTTCATGCAGCGCACCCATGGTGGGCACAAGCCCAATTGAATCGCCGTTGCAACGGACGGGCTGCAGTGCCTGATTGAGAGCAGAAACTGTACGAATGATTTTCATTGATTGGTTGTTTCAGAGTGCAAAGCAACAAAATATTTACCAGATAGAAAAAAGAAATGAGATGATTGAGTTAAGAATTAGCTTTATTTCACGAATAATCAGATGTGACGGAAAACAATGAAACCATTGGCTTTGATGTGACCACCATCAGCCATCAGGAAGCTATTCCGCTAAATATCTGATAATTAAAAAATAAAGCCCATTTTATTTTGTAATTATGTGGATTTTTTTTATTATCTTTGTACTCAAATTTAGAGAATTAGCTCCATGTCCCAGAAAAAAATATTGTACATCACTCAGGAAATCTATCCCTATCTCGATGAATCGCCCATTTCGAATACTTCTCGCTTCTTGCCACAAGCTATCCAGGAAAAAGGAAAAGAGATCCGCGCATTCATGCCCAAGTACGGTACCATTAATGAACGCCGCAATCAGCTCCATGAGGTGATCCGCCTCTCAGGGATGAACCTGATCATTGACGATGCCGACCACTCCTTGATCATCAAGGTGGCCTCTATCCAGTCGGCACGTATGCAGGTTTACTTCATCGACAACGAAGACTATTTCCAGAACAGGGAGCTCCTGACAGACAAAGATGGAGAGGAATATGAAGACAACGACGAAAGGAGCATCTTCTTTATTCGTGGGGTGATGGAGACCATCAAGAAACTCAGATGGGTCCCCGATGTGATTCACTGTCATGGATGGTTCTCTGCATTGGCACCTCTCCACATCAAGAAAGGGTATGCCGATGACCCCTGTTTCAGAAACAGCAAGGTGATCTGCTCGCTCTATGATGAGACCTTTAAAAAACCATTCCAACAGGATTTTGCCAATAAGCTGCGATATGACGGTATCGGCGACAAAGAGGTAAAGGCAGTGGAAGCAATTGGCACCATCGATTACACCAAGCTTATGAAGCTGGCCATTGATTATTCCGATGGCATCATCATGGGCAGTGAAACGGTAGATCCGGAGCTCATCCGTTATGCTTCAGAGAAAGGAATCGAACTGTTGCCTTACCAGGCCGACTTCAACCAGTATGCCGAGGAGATCAACCGGTTCTACGATCGGATCGATGCTTCGTTCTCTTAAAATCCTTAATGAACCACATTTTTTGAATCTTCGATTGACAATTATCATTAAAAAAATGCAGAAAGCTTTCCATCTGCTTTTATCCAAAACTTTTTTTTCTGATATTTGCGCCATTGAAAAAAATAATTGGACCCAATGAAACCCAACTCTTTATACAAAGCGCTGTTTGTTTCCTTTCTCTTAATATTGACACGCTCCTGCGACGATACGCTCGATCAGGTAGGATTCACCATCCAACCGGGAATGGACAGCCTCACTGTGGGAATAGACACCCTGCAATTGCAGTCCCGCACCATTCAACTCGACTCGATCTACGCCAGGACTACCAACCCGGTGCTGGGTGAATACCTTGATCCGGTATTTGGATCAATCAAATCAGGGTATATGGGTGAATTCTATCTGCCAAAAGGGGCGGGATTTAAGCCGGGAGCTACCGTTGACTCGGTGAGGGCTGTCCTCTCTTACACCACGATGATGGGTGACTCATTGGCGCCCATGGAGCTGTCGGTATATGAGCTGAACCGCTCACTCAAGGACGCCGGTAACTACACGCATATCAATCCGGAGGAATATGTCGACATGACGAAACCAATCGGAAAGAAGGTGTTCACTGGTAAAAATAACACCTACCACACCGAGTACTACACCTCAGGGTACACCACACAATCATACAAAGTATATGACATTTATGTCGATCTTCCAATGACCATCGGCGAACGGTTTCTCAATGAATACAACAAACCGGAGCATGGGATGTTGAACAATCTGGATCGATTCAGGCAGTTCTTCCCCGGCCTCTACTTCACCACCAGCTTCGGGAAAAGCACCATCCTCAATGTCAATTTCACCTCCCTCAACGTACATTATCACTATACGGAAGCAGGGGGTTCTTCATCCGGTGAGGATACCGTCCGGAGCGATGCCCTGCGGCTCTATATCACACCCGATGTGACACAGATCAACACCATCCGCAGCAGCAACCAGCAGCTGTTGGAAGAGAATGACACCCACACTTACGTGAAAAGCCCCGCAGGCGTGGTGACCGAGATCACTTTTCCTTTCAGCGAGATTCACCATGAATTGAAATCAAGAGCACTCAATCTGGCCAACTTCACCCTCTACGCCTTGCCCGATGCAATGGAAAACCCGCTGGTGAAAATCTCACCTCCCGATTATCTGCTGCTGGTGAACCGTGACTCGCTGGCCGGTTTCTTTGAAAAAGGCAAGCTACCGGACAACATCACCAGCTTTCTCTCCGACCAGTTCGACGCCACCACCTATTCCTACAAGTTCAACAACATCTCTTCGATGATGAACTACTACAACCGGACGATGGGAGAGAACCCTGCAGACCTGGTATATTACCTGATTCCGGTGGATGCAATCTTCACCACCGTACAGCAGAGCTCCTACTCTTATGGAAGCCAAACGCTGACCGATCTGAACAACCAGATGTGGCCCACTGCCGCCATGCTCGACAAGAGAGAAGGAAACCTAAAGATTGAGCTGATATTCAGCAATTATTGAGAAAAGCAGGCGCTACTTTCCCGCAGCTCAGAAAAGCACCCCCTGCTCTCCCCTTCTCGACCGACCCAGGTGAAGATAAGCCAGTTCGGTCACTTCACGTCCACGTGGTGTACGTTTGATGAACCCCTCCTTAATCAGAAACGGTTCGTAAACCTCTTCGATGGTGCCGGCATCATCACCCACTGCCGTAGCAATGGTGGTGATCCCTACAGGCCCCCCGTTGAACTTATCGATGATGGTAAGCAGTATCTTGTTGTCCACCTCATCCAATCCATACTTGTCTATATGGAGTGCTTCCAGCGCATAGGTGGCGATGGCACGGTCGATTCGGCCATTACCTTTCACCTGCGCAAAGTCACGCACACGTCTGAGCAGCGCGTTGGCCACCCGTGGCGTACCACGGCTGCGGGAAGCAATCTCCCGGGCAGCGTTGCGGTCGCACGCGATCTGCAGGATATCGGCCGAACGCAACACGATGCCGGTAAGTGTTTCCATGTCGTAATACTCCAGGTGCATGTTGATGCCAAAACGGGCACGCAGGGGACTGGTGAGCAGGCCGCTGCGGGTGGTGGCACCCACCAGGGTGAAAGGATTGAGGTCGATCTGAATGGAGCGGGCGCTGGGACCCTTGTCGATCACAATATCGATGCGAAAATCCTCCATGGCGCTGTAGAGATACTCCTCCACCACAGGCGAGAGACGGTGTATCTCATCGATGAAAAGCACATCGTTGGGCTCCAGCGAGGTGAGGATGCCGGCCAGGTCGCCCGGTTTGTCGAGCACCGGCCCTGAGGAGACCCGGAAGCCTACCCCCAGCTCGTTGGCGATGATGTTGGAGAGGGTGGTCTTGCCCAGTCCCGGGGGACCATGCAGCAGCACATGATCGAGCGACTCGCCCCTCATGCGGGCGGCGCTGACAAAGATCTTCAGGTTCTCTACGATCTTCTCCTGACCGCTGAAACCACCAAAGGATAGTGGACGCAGTGTGTTCTCCACCTCCCGCTCGTTCTCGGGCAAGATGCTTCTGCCCCGGATATCAAATGATTCTTCTGTTGTCATTGTGCTGCTGCAAAGTGCAAATGTAGCTATTTCCTGCGACTTTTGGAAATAGCCTCCGCGTTGCGTTTCAATCCTTCAAATCTGGCTCTCTTCACGGCAGAGTGACGGAAGACAATTCGCCATCGCTCCACATCCATCTCCTGCAGCTGCTCCAGATTGAGCGACAGAAAATCGGTCGTGGGCATCAGTTCCGGCGTGCTGTGCGGAACGGCGTCACGGTTCCAGGGGCAGACCTTTTGACAGATATCGCAGCCGTAAACGTTGTTCCGAAGATTGGGCACAATATCGGGAGCAATCTCCCCCCTGTTCTCAATGGTCTGGTAGGAGATACACCTGGCACCGTTCAAACGGTAGGGTCTTTCGATGGCACCCGTGGGACAGGAGCGCAGACAGCGGGTACAGTCGCCGCAATTTTCAGCCACAGGTGCATCATACTCGAGCTCTGCATTGATGATCAACTCCCCCAGAAAGAAGTAAGAGCCCCTGCCCGGGATGATCAGCAGGGTATTCTTCCCGATGAAACCCAGCCCTGCCTCTGCCGCCCAGAAACGCTCCAGCACCGGTGCCGAATCGGTAAAGTATCGACCGGTCACCGCAGGATCACGCTCCCGTATCCAGTTGTACAACGCTCGCAGTTTCTCACGCACCACCTCGTGATAATCCTTTCCATAAGCGTAATAGGCAAATTGCGGCACCTTGCCCGGGAGCTTTACCGGAGGATAATAGTTGAGCGCCACGGAGATGATGGAACGTGCCCCCTCCACCAGCCGCCGCGGATCCAGACGCTTGTCGATGTTGCGTTCGAGGTAACCCATTGAGCCCTGGCAGTGATCACGCAGCCACTCCATGTAGCGCTCCTCCTCGCCGCTGTCGGTCGCACGGCAGATGCCACAGGCATCAAAACCGAGATCCAAAGCCTGTTGTTTGATCTCTTCCGGAAAGCTCATCTTTTTCTCAATTTGCACCAAACGTACAAAAAAAAATGTTCCGAAAAAAGGGGATGCCAACCAATCTGTTCATCCGGCAAGCAATCAATTGGTACAAAGAGTCAAAATCTGAAGAATGTTGCCTATTTTTGCAACAGCAACCGCAACAGTACCTCATGACGGAACCAACCCTGAAGCATCAAACAACCGTTTCGCTTTTCTGGAGCTTTCTGGATAAGTTCGGGCAGCAGCTCATCTACCTGGGCAGCAGCATTGTGTTGATGCGCATCCTGGACCCCTCGGAATATGGCCTGATCGGTGCGCTGGCGGTCTTTATCGCTTTCTCCACGCTACTGATAGACAGCGGCTTCACCCGGGCTTTGCTCAATAGAAAACAGATCTCCCCGGAAGAATACAGCACCGTGTTTTATTTCAACCTGGCTTTCAGCGGCATACTTTATCTGCTTCTCTTTGCAATGGCCCCTTTCCTTGCACAGTTGTTCCACGAGCCCCGCATTGCGCCGATTGCACGTATCCTGTTCCTCTCACTGGTTCTCAACGCCGGAGGCATGGTTCAGCAGACACTGCTCACCAAAAAGGCAGATTTCAGGGGACTCACCCGCCTGAATATCGGAGCACAGGTGATTGCCGCAGCAGCCTCCATCGTGATGGCCGTAAATGGGTTCGGCGTCTGGTCACTGGTGACACAAACGGTGCTTTATGCCCTCTTCCGCACCCTTTTTCTCTGGATTTATTCCAAATGGATACCCCTTAAGGTTTTCAGCATCAAGCTGCTCCGAACCTTTACCGGACTCAGCAATCAGCTGCTGCTGACATCGCTCATCAGTGCCGTTTTCAACAATATTTACCCGAGTATCATTGCCTTCTTCTACCCGAATGCCATGAAACAGGTGGGGTATTACAGCCAGGCAAACAAGTACCAGGAGATCCCTTTCGGCATTCTCTCCAACACCTACCGGCAGGTCTCCATGCTTGTCCTGCCGGAAATCAATGAGCAGACAGCACGATTGAAGAGAGTGGTCAGTAAAATGATCAAATCACTCGCGTTTCTCTCCTTCCCCATTGGGTTCCTGATGATCCTGATCGCTGAACCGGCCTTTGTTTTTCTGTTCAAAGATAAATGGTTGCCGGCTGTTCCCTATTTCCGGGTGTTATCTCTTGCCGGCATGGTCTCGCCCTTTGCTTTCGTACTGAATGAGCTGTTCATCGCCCGGGAAAAAGCAAACTACTTTCTCGGGGTGGAAATAATCCGGCGGGGGATCCTGGTTTTGCTGATCGCCCTGCTTTTCCGCTATGGGATCATGGGCCTGGCAGCAAGCTGGGTCATTTACACATGGATCACCCTGATCATCTCTCTTGTTTTAACCCGTAAGCTCATCGGCTATACCCTGATCAACTTTGTAAAGGATGCCTTTCCTTATGCGATACTGGCCTTTGTGAGTGTGGCAGCCGGCTATTTTATCACCCTTCCCGTTCATGAGAACTGGTTGTTCCTGCTGGTAAATATCCTTGTTGTGAGCCTGTTATACCTGCTGTTATGCAGTGTATGTAAACTGGAGATGACCCGGGAGATAAAACAATGGCTATTCAAAAAAGAGTATGAAAAAAATAATTGATACGCTGCACTACAAAATCCGTTCCCGGTGGAACGCCTTCACCCACCATAAGAAGCAGCAAAGGGTACGGAAGAAGATCCTGTCGTATTACGCCCGGCATCCGTCCCCTGACACAGAGATTCAGGAGGCGGTCACCTATCTTTCGAAGCACCCGCTGACGACATTCTACGGTACCTTTCAGGAAAAGTACCACGCCCATGACGTACCGGTATTTACCGACGCTTCAAACGGCCTGCCCTATGTGATGGCGGAGGGAAAAAAGCTTTTTTTCAAACGCTCGCATCACAAACGAACGGTACAGCTGCTTTACAATGCTTTACGCTTAGAGCAGGACAAGGATGCCCCCCACTGTTACATCGATCCTGCATTCCGGATACACAAAGAGGATGTACTGGCAGATGTGGGGTGTGCAGAGGGATACTTTTCACTGCTGCATATTGAAAATTTGAAGCATGTATATCTTTTTGAACAGGAGCGGGAGTGGGTTGAAGCGCTGGAGGCTACGTTTGCTCCCTGGAAAGAGAAAGTGACCATCATCCCCGCTTTTGTTTCTGACCAAAACGGTAATGGACATATCAGCCTTGATCACTATTTTCTGCAGCTTCCGGAAAAGCCCGATTTTTATAAAATTGATGTGGAGGGTGCCGAAGCTTCGGTGTTGGAAGGGATGAAAGAGATGCTCCGGAAGAAGCCGGTGAAAATTGCCCTGTGTACCTATCATCATCAGGAAGATTTTGAGATTTTCAGTCGTTTCTTTGCGCAGAACGGATTCAGCCATCGTCCCACGCCGGGCCTGATGATTTATCAGAATGATCTGGATCATATCGTCCCTCCCTTTTTTCGTAAATGCCTGATCAAAGCCACGAATAACCATGTCTGAACTCCCCCGGCCCCATCCTTCGGTTTGCGTCATCATTGTCTCCCATAACTTTGAGCCATGGATTCATCGCTGCTTGCCCTCCGTGGAGGCATCTCTCCTGCCGGCAACCGTCATGGTGATTGACAATGGCTCCGGCGATGCCACCTGCGAGATAATCAGAGACAATTACCCGGGTGTGGAGCTGATCGAAACCCATGAAAACCTGGGATTCGGGAGAGCCAACAACATCGGCATACAACTGGCTGTGGAGAGGGGGTTCGATTATCTGTTCCTGCTCAACCAGGATGCATGGATAGAGCCCGACACATTGGGTAAGCTGGTAGAGGCAGCCGAAAAGAACAGCGCGTACGGAATATTGTCGCCGGTACATCTGAATGGGAAGGGCGATGCCACCGACTTCGGTTTTTCCGAATACACCGGATTAAAAAACAGGGAAGAGGCGGCGCAGCTTACCGAAGAGGTGACCCCCTACCCTTTTATCAATGCAGCCATGTGGCTGATTCCGGTCAGGGTGATAAAAGAAACAGGCCCTTTTGCGCCCCTATTTCCTCACTATGGGGAAGACCGCAATCTGGTGCTGCGGCTACAAAAAAGGGGGTACAGGGTGGGTCTGGTGAAATCGGCCTTTGGTTATCACGACAGGGAAGATCGTCCGGTGAGCCGCAAACAATACTTCGATGCCGAGTATGTTTACTTTTTAACCGAGGCAGTCAACCCGTTTTACTCCCCCCCCAAGGCGATAGCCTACAGCCTGCTGGCCGCACTGAAGAAAGCGTGGAAAGCGCTGCTTTCGGGCAATGGTGCCGATTGCACAGCCTATCTCAAGGTGGCATTCCGTCTGGCAGGAAAATGCAGATCCATTCATCGCACCCGCATGGAAACCAACGTCAGGCGAAGATGAAATCGAGCTGTTTCCTGTCGAGATTGGCTCGTGCCACCTGAATGGAAACGGGCTGTCCCAGGCGATATTCCCGCTTTGTACGCCGCCCTACCAGCCGGTAGTTTTTCTCGTCCAGCTCATAAAAATCGTCATCCATCTCCCGGATAGGAATCATTCCTTCGCACTTGTTTTCATTGATCTCCACATAAACGCCCCACTCGGTGATGCCGGAGATGACGCCGTCGTACACTTTGCCAATCTTATCGGACATGAACTCCACCTGCTTGTACTTGATGGAGTCGCGCTCCGCGTGGGATGCCACCTGTTCCATCTTCGAGGAGTGCTTGCACTCCTCCTCCAGCTCAGCCTGATTCACACTCTTGCCTCCTGCCAGGTAATGCTCCAGCAGGCGGTGCACCAGCATATCGGGGTAACGCCGGATGGGCGAGGTGAAGTGGGTATAGTAATCGAATGCCAATCCGTAGTGCCCCACATTCTTGGTGGAGTAGATTGCTTTCGACATGGTACGGATGGCGATGGTCTCAATCAGGTTCTCTTCGGGGCGTCCCTGCACCTTGTCGAGCAGCGCATTGATGCTCTTGGCCACTTCGGTCTTGGAGCCTTCCGGTTTGATCTTATGACCAAAACGAAGGATAAAATTGTTGAGCGTATCCAGCTTCTCCGGATCGGGGATATCATGTATGCGGTAGACAAAGGTACTGGCTTTCTTGCCCTTGGGCACCCTGCCGATTGACTCTGCCACGGTCTTGTTGGCCAGCAGCATAAACTCCTCAATCAGGTGATTGGCCTCTTTCGATTCCTTGAAATAGACACCCAGTGGTTTCCCTTTTTCGTCGAGGTTAAACTTCACCTCATACCGTTCAAAGTTGATCGCCCCCGCGGCAAAGCGGCGCTCACGCAGCTGTATGGCAAGCTGATTGAGCCGGAGGATCTCTGCGGAGAAGTCGCCTTTCCCGGTCTCAATTACCGCCTGTGCATCCTCGTAGGTGAGGCGGCTGTCCGACTTGATCACTGTGCGGGCAATACGCGATCCTTTTACTTCTGCCTTTTCGTTAAGGGTGAAGATCACGGAGAAGCAGAGCTTCTCCTCTTGTGGTCGCAATGAGCAGAGTTCATTACTGAGTCGCTCCGGCAGCATGGGGATGGTGCGGTCCACCAGATAAATGGAGGTAGCGCGTTTTTCCGCCTCCCGGTCCACCGGGTCTCCCGGCTTCACATAATGGGTCACGTCTGCGATGTGGACCCCCACCTCCCACTCCCTGGGAGAGAGCTGCCGCAGGGAGAGCGCATCATCAAAATCCTTCGCATCCTTGGGGTCAATGGTGATGGTAAACACATCCCGGAAATCTTCCCTCCTGGATATCTCCTCCTTGCTGATCTGGTCGGAAATCTTCGCGGCATACTTTTCTACCTCTTCCGGGTACTTGTAGGGCAGGTCATACTGTGCCAGGATGGCATGCATCTCGGTGTCGTTCTGTCCCGGTTTACCCAGAATATCGATCACCTTGCCCACCGGATTATTTGCTTTTTCAGGCCATTCCACAATCTCCACAACCACTTTATCGCCATTCTCTGCACCGTTCAGATCCTCTTTCGGTATAAAAATATCGTTCGCCAGGTATTTGCTGTCCATCACCAGGAAGGCGAAATGCTTCTGCACCTCCACCACGCCCACAAACCTGCTTTGGGTATGCTCCAGGATCTCTACCACGGTACCTTCCGTATCGGCACGTTTGCGTTTGGCCAGCAGCTGCACGCGCACCCGGTCGCCGTTCATGGCATGTTTGCTGTTCCGCTCGGGAATGAAGATGATGTTTCCGTCATCGTCGGGCACGAAAAAGTTCTTGCCATTGCTCCTTCTCTCGAAACGGCCTTCCAGCATCAAACCACGGTTGTTGATGCGGTACCTGCCGCGGGAGGTCTCCAGCAGCACATCATCGTCGCGTAACTTATCCAGCACTTTGAGCAACTGGCGCCGCCCCTCTTCACCACTTACGTTCAGTGCCGCAGCGATCTGTTTGTAGTTGTATTGCTTGTCGTTATTCTCAGAAAGAAACCGTGTAACGGAGGTGATCAGTTCCTTCTTCCGCGGTTTGTTCCCTATGGAAGAAGCTGTTTTTCTACTCATAATAATTATCTGTTGTTTTTTTATTTAGAACAATTGAACCCATTTTTAGTTAACGCAAGGTAACAAAAAAAATGATTAAAAGCGGGAAAATGGGGTATTTTCATGAAGATATCGCTATTTTTGCAGAAGAGATGCAGAAAGCAATGAACAATCAAAGAATCCTCATCACGGGTGCCAGTGGGTTCATCGGCAGCACCCTCACCGATCAGGCACTTGAACTGGGATATGAGACCTGGGCAGCTATCCGCTCCGGCAGCAGCCGCCGTTATCTGCAGGATAAACGACTCCGGCTGATTGAACTCCATTACGATGACCCGATGAAACTCACCCAACAATTTCGCGAGTTGGTGAAGCAGACGGGGTCATTTGATGCCGTGATCCATGTGGCCGGCCTCACCAAGGCAAAACGCTTAGATGATTTCGACAGGGTGAACTACCTGTACACCCGCCAATTGGCAGAGGCTCTGCAGGCTACCGGCGCACTCACAGGCACGTTCGTGCTGCTCAGCTCATTGAGCGTGATGGGGCCGGGAGATGAAAAGGGGTACACCCCTTTCAGCATGGAGAGTGAGCCCCGTCCCAATACCGCCTATGGAAGGAGCAAGCTTAAAGCAGAGCAATTTCTGGTCAGCCAGCAAAGCTTTCCCTGGTTGATCGTCCGTCCCACGGGAGTCTATGGGCCACGCGACAGAGATTATCTGATCCTGATGAAAGCGGTGAAAAACGGCCTGGATGTGGGTGCTGGATTCCGTAAGCAACTTCTCACCTTTATTCATAGCCAGGACCTGGCAGCGGTGATCTTCACGCTCCTGGCGAAGGGGATCAAAAACAAATGTTACTTCGTTGCCGATGGCGACAGCTATACAGACAGTGAATTCAATGCCATCGTAAAGGAGGCGCTGGGGAAGAAGAACGTGATCCGGCTGAAGCTCCCACTCTGGCTGGTAAAGCCGGCCGCCTTTGTGAGCGGTCGACTATCGGCCCTGATGGGCAAGACTGCCACTTTCAACAGCGACAAATACCACATCATGAAGCAGCGCAACTGGAGCTGTGATGTGACACCCCTGCAGGAAGATATTGGGTTCACCCCACGTTGGAAGCTGAGAGAGGGTGTTCAGATGACCGTGGAGTGGTACCGCAAAGAGGGTTGGCTCTGACCACAGCTTTCTTCGAGAAGTGAATTTAAGGATGGAGGTGCATGCGGTATCTGTTTATTTTGTACTTTTGTGGGTTACATGGCCGGTTAGCGGTCGGTAAAGTGTAAAGAACGAAACGATGAAGATAGCACTGATAGGATACGGGAAAATGGGGCATGAGATCGAACGCATCGCCCTGGAGAGAGGACATCAGATTGTCTGCAGGATTGATATAGGGGAAGAGGATCAGTTCACTTCACCCGAATTTCGAAGCGCAGAGGTGGCGATTGAGTTCACCTCGCCACAGAGTGCGCTACAGAACTACAGGAGAGCATTCGCTGCGGGTGTGCCGGTGGTATCCGGGACCACGGGATGGCTCGAAGGGCTGGATGAGATCAGGGAGGAGTGCGAAAAAAATGGGAAGACCTTCTTCTACGCCTCAAATTTCAGCCTGGGTGTGAATATTTTCTTCGCACTGAACAGTTACCTGGCAAAGATCATGAACCGCTTCACCGATTATGAGGTGAGCATAGAGGAGACCCATCACATTCACAAGCAGGATGCCCCCAGTGGCACCGCCATCACCCTGGCCGAAGGGATCATTGAACAGCGGGATGACAAGGAGAAGTGGGTGCTGGGAGAAAAAACCGCTCCCGGCGAGCTTCCCATAAAAGCCTTCCGCGAGGATGAAGTGCCCGGTATCCACACCGTTATTTATGAATCGGTAAATGATGCCATCCGCATCAGCCACGATGCGAAGAACCGCTCCGGATTTGCATTGGGAGCAGTATTGGCTGCCGAGTTCACCAGAGGCAGGAAAGGGTTTCTCGGCATGAAAGATATGCTGGGCGCACTATAATCAGATATTATAAGCATTGACCACTATGACATTCAAACAACGTGTTTCATCGGCAACCCGCCATCAATGGTTCTGGTTTACCGTCTGGGTTGTCGTAACCCTGCTCTTCTCGGTGTGGGCAGGATCACCCTGGATACTGCTTTTCATCCTCCTTTTCTTTGATAGTTACATCACCAAGCTCATCCCCTGGTCATTCTGGAAGAAATCGAAGAACAACACCTTTCGCAAAACCATGGAGTGGGTTGATGCCATCCTCTTCGCGCTGATAGCGGTCTACTTCATCAACACGTTCTTCTTTCAGAACTACCAGATCCCCTCCTCCTCGCTTGAGAAGTCGCTCCTGGTGGGTGATTTCCTGGCGGTAAGCAAACTGAGTTACGGCCCCCGGGCACCCATCACCCCCCTCTCTTTCCCCTTGGCACAGCATACCATGCCGGTGGTGGGCGGCAAGTCGTACATCGAAAAACCACAATGGAAGTACAAACGGCTGAAGGGGTTCGGCCAGGTGGAGCGAAACGATATCGTGGTCTTTAACTTCCCTACCGGTGACACCGTGGCGCTTAACATGCAGGGGGTCGATTTCTATACGCTGTCGAGGCTTAATTCCAACGGCAGTGCGGGGGTGAGATCGGACCGGCGCACCTATGGAGAGATCGTTTACCGCCCGGTGGACCGGCGTGAAAACTATGTGAAACGATGCATCGGCCTTCCCGGCGAGACCATCGCACTGAGAAACGACAGTGTATTTATTGACGGCACCTTGCTGCCCAACCCCCGCCTCTCACAGCACAACTACATGATCCATACCGACGGTACACAGATCTCTGCCGGCCTCTTTGAGGAGTTGGGCATCAACAAAGCCGATTACGTTTCGCAGAACAACTATGGGCAGCAGACCACACGCTCCCAGGATCTGACAGGTGTGGACAGCATCAGCCTGGCGATGGCCGGATTACAGCCCCGCAATGGCAACAACGGACGTATCTACTTCAGCATCCCCCTCACGGAGGAGATGGTGACAAAGCTGAAGTCCAAACCATTCGTATGGGAGATCATCAAAGAGAAAGAGCAACCCGGCATGAGCTACTACTATCCGCTCGATTACGACACTGACTGGACACGCGACACATTCGGCCCTCTCTGGATCCCGAAGAAAGGTGAGACAATCACCTTTGACAGCGATCTGCCTTTCAAGGTGGCAGCTTACAAACGTTGCATCAAGAACTATGAAGGGAACGATTTCGACTACCGCGATGGCAAGGTGTACATCAACGGCAGACAGGCAGATTCCTATACCTTCAAGTTCGACTACTATTTCATGATGGGGGATAACCGCCACAATTCAGCCGACTCACGCGTGTGGGGTTTTGTTCCCGAAGATCATATTGTGGGCAAACCCATCCTCATCTGGCTGTCGCTGGAGAAGGACAAGGGGTGGCTCAACGGGAAGATACGCTGGAACAGACTGTTCCGCAATGCGAATATACCGGCATGAGCGGTGAGATGGCACAACAAACGGTGCTGCTCACCTCCTGCTACCTCGCACCGCTCTCCTATTACGCCCTGTTGATGAAAGCCGGCAGAGCAGTGATCGAGACCGGTGACAACTATCAGAAACAGAGTTACCGAAACCGGTGCCATATTGCCGGTGCCAACGGGATGATTTCACTGAGCATTCCTGTTGAGAAACCTACAAGGGAGAGCGCTTCCATGAGGGATGTCCGGATTGCCGACCACGGCAATTGGCAACATTTGCACTGGAACGCCATCTTGTCGGCATACCGTTCCTCACCTTTTTTCGAGTACTACGAAGATGAATTCCGCCCCTGCTATGAGAAGCGATTTTCTTTTCTGCATGACTTTAACGAAGAGTTGCGCCAGCTGATCTGCCGGTTGATGGACATGGAGACAGCGGTCACTTTCACCGACCACTATATTGCCGGCCCACCGCCCGGCACCTCTGATTTCAGGGAGCTGATCCATCCAAAGAGAAGGTCTCCATTCCATACTCCGCCCTATTACCAGGTATTTGCCGGCAAGCTGGGCTTCATCCCTGACCTGAGCATCATCGACCTGCTTTTCAACATGGGAAACGAATCACGACTGATACTCAGAAAAATTGACACAGGTTCCTGATTCTTGCATCTTGGTTCTTGCATCTTGGTTCTTGGTTCTAATCTGACAGCTTATTTCCTCCATCCTTCACATTTTCGACACCACAGAAGCTGAATGACCGAACCTTTTTCTCTATCTTTGCAGATTGTAACAACGGCAGTCTCACAACAGCCACCCCGCAAACTGATGCTCCAAGGGAAACGGCTGATTGAGACACCATAAGACAATAAAACAGATGCAACAAAAGCCCAGAGTACGCTTTGCTCCCAGTCCGACCGGGCCGCTCCACATTGGTGGTGTGCGCACCGCCCTGTACAATTACCTCTTCGCCCGGCAAAAGGGAGGATCTTTCATCCTGCGCATAGAAGATACGGACTCCGCACGATTTGTTCCGGGGGCCGAGGAGTATATCCAGGAGACTTTCGACTGGCTGGGACTCTCTTTCGACGAAAGCCCCCGCAACGGAGGCAACTACGGACCCTACAAACAGTCGCAACGCAAAGAGATCTACAAGGAGCAGGTACACCGGTTGTTGGAAAAGGGAGCGGCTTATATCGCTTTCGACACACCTGCGGAGCTTGAGGCAAAACGCGCACAAAAAGCCAACTTCCAGTATGATGCCTCCACGCGGATGCAGATGCGCAACAGCCTCACACTGCCAAAAGAGGAAACCGGTTCCCTGATTCAAAGCAAGACACAATATGTGGTGCGCATCAAGATTGAACCAGGCAGGGATATTGTCGTGAACGACCTGATCAGAGGCAAGGTGGTAATCAACTCATCGGTACTCGACGACAAGGTGATCTACAAATCGGCAGACGAGCTGCCCACCTATCACCTGGCCAATGTGGTGGATGACCATCTGATGAAGATCACCCATGTAATCCGCGGTGAGGAGTGGCTCCCCTCGGCACCCCTCCACGTATGGCTCTACCGGAGCCTCGGCTGGGAGGATAGCATGCCCGGCTTTGCGCACCTGCCCCTGCTGCTCAAGCCGGAAGGGAACGGCAAGCTCAGCAAACGTGACGGCGATCGGCTCGGCTTCCCCGTCTTCCCGCTGGAGTGGGTTGACCCTAAGAGCGGTGAACGCTCACAGGGCTTCCGGGAGAGTGGTTACCTGCCAGAGGCGTTGATCAACTTTCTGGCATTCCTGGGGTGGAACCCCGGCACCGAGCAGGAGATCTTCTCCCTGGAAGAACTGACGGCTGCTTTCTCCTTTGAACGCTGTAGCAAGAGCGGTGCACGCTTCGACCTGGAGAAAGCCAAATGGTACAACCACCAATATATCCTCAAGATGCCGGACATCCAGCTGGCAGAGATGTTCCGGAAAGAGTTACTGCAAAAGGGGATCAATGTACCTCTGGGGACTGTCACAAGCATTGTGGGACTGGTAAAAGAGCGCATTTACTTCTTACATGAGCTGTGGGAGCAGACATCTTACTTCTTTGAAGCTCCGGTGAGCTACGAGGAGAAAACCGTGCGCAAACGATGGAAAGAGGAGACGCCGGCACAGATGAAAGCACTGGCCTCACTGCTTGAGGGGATGGACGACTTCTCCGCTGCCACACAGGAGTCAATTGTGATGGATTGGATCCAGCGCAACGGCTATCATACCGGCAACGTGATGAATGCGTTCCGGCTGGCAGTGGTGGGTGCCGGCAAAGGGCCCCACATGTTCCAGATCACGGAACTGATTGGCAAAGAGGAGACCATCCGGAGATTGCACCGGGCTGTAGCCAACATTCAATAACATGATTTTAATCTAACACCGGGATGTATGATGGAGATCGATTTTGTGATCACCTGGGTTGATATGGACGATCCGAAATGGAAAGCCGATTTTGCCAAATGGTCGGGCAAGATCGATAACGGACGAAATGAGGTGTCGGAAGCTCGTTTCAGGGATCACGGCTTTCTGAAGTACTGGTTCAGGGGGGTGGAGCAATTTGCCCCCTGGGTGCGCAAGATCCATTTTGTCACCTGCGGTCAGAAGCCGGAATGGCTCAACGCTGACCACCCCAAGCTCTCACTGGTGAACCACTCCGATTACATTCCGCAGAACTATTTACCGGTGTTCAACTCATCACTGATTGAGATCTATCTGCACCGGATACCGGACCTCGCGGAGCATTTTGTCTATTTCAACGACGACTTCTTCATCATCAACCAGCTCCCGCAGGAACGGTTCTTCACGAACGGCCTGCCCAATGACATCGCTGCTTTCCGTTACAATTCCGGCAGGGGACTGTGGTCGAAATGTTTGAAGAACAACATCCGGATCATCAATGAGCGATTCGATAAACGAGAGGTGATGCGGCGCGACCATGACAAATGGTTCCACCCCTCCTACGGGAAGAAAAGCAGGCTCACCCGCCTGCTGAAACCCTACGGCAAGTTTGTCACACTCGTCACGCCACACAATGCACAACCCTACCTCAAATCCACCTTCGAGGAGGTGTGGGACTATGCCGGCGAGGAGCTGGCGAAAGCATCGCAGAATCGCTTCCGCAGCCCGGACGATTACACCCAGGAGCTGTTCCGCACCTGGCAAATCTGCCGCTCCAACTTCGTCCCCTACAACACCTACAGCGACACCAGGATGTTCCCACTGGTGCTCAGATCAAAACAGGCTATCCGGGCAATCTACGAACAACGTTACAAGCTGATCTGCCTGAACGACAACGCCCACATCCGCAACTATGCCACGGTGATGCAGGAGCTGGAGAAGGCCTTCCAGACCATCTTGCCGGAGAAATCGGCCTTCGAACTGTAAACAGACTGATCGGCTATTTCTCATACGATGATTTTTCCGGAAAAAGCTCTTCCAGAAAAGGTTTGATCATCGCACGATCCGCATCACTGACACGTTGGCTGTCATTCAGACAGAACAGCTCCGGATTGTATCTTCTCAACCGTTTCATAAATTTCCCCCTGTGGATATTCAACCGTAACGATTCTTTTCTGCCTACATACTTCAATTGCGCTTTACCGGTTGCCAATGCATAATAAGAAAAAGCGGAACGATGCAGGTCACCGTACTGCCTCACATGGCTCTGGAGTGAAGCGTTTACCTGCTCCCTAAAGACATGTTCAACCGCATAACGGTAGTCTTCGGTTACATATGCATCCACGTTGTGGTGCGGTATGCCTGCATAAAAAACACCAAACTTCTGCTCCACAAAAGAGGCTCCTTCAAGTACCGTCGTGATATATTGTCCCAGTTTTTTGCGTACAAGACGTTTAAGCCGGTAATGCCATTTCCCCAGGAATTTCTTTTTTAACCGGACATAAGGAACCCCCTGCTCAGTAAAGAAGTAGTCCGGTGGGAGCGCTCTATTGAAGAACATGTCATCATTTGCAAAAAGAAAACGATCGGCCAGGCCAGGGATACGGTAGAGGAAATACTCAATCACACTGGAATTGAAACAAGGGAGCGCTTCCTCTGGCATGATCTCCCTGTGGTCTACCAACCGGATCTTCGGATGATCTCTATTCAGCCATTCAGGAGACTGATTGTCTGTCACGATAAAGATCTTCCTGACCCATGGAACATAACGTTCCACAGAACGAAGGGAATACCTCAGTTCATCGTTGTTGATATAACGTCCCTTGTTGTTTGTCTCAGATCGATCTGACACAATGCCCGTGACCTGCTGCTTCTTTGTGAGCCATGCGGGATCACTACCATCAACCCAAAGATATACCAGATCTATCTCAAAAGGGGGAACCCATTCTTCCATACCATCGTTTTGTGAATTAAGCGGGTTACCTGCTCAGTATGTGCAAGATTCCAACGCAGTGCAAAAGTAGTGAATTAATCCTACATGCTAAAAAAAAATCAGATTCCGCATAGCATCACCACAGATATCGAAGGCAAAGAGCTACTGAACAAACTTTTCATCCGTTCAATTGTTTTATGTAATTGAACTCCATCAATCGGCTGAGGCATGAACGCAAACGCATCAAAAAAGAAGAAAATCAAGATCCGTACCCGGGTATTCGTCCCACTGATCTTTGTCCTTGCGGTAATGCTCATCACTTACATCTTTCCCCGCCAGGGCAGCTTCAAATATTCCTTTAATGAGGGAAAACCCTGGCAGTACGGGTTGTTGACCGCTCCTTTCGACTTCCCTATCTACAAGACGGCTGAACAACTGAAGGCTGAACAAGACAGCATCCTGCAATATTATGAGCCTTATTTCGTAATCGACAAAGAGGTGCAGAAAAATGCACTGGCCGATTTTGATGCCGATGTGAACCTGAAAGAGAGGCTGGCCGAACTGCCGGCTGATTACAAGTTGTACCTCCGCAACAAGTTGCAGGAGGTCTATGAGAATGGGATCATGCGTTCCGAGGACTATGACCGCATTGCAGCTTCTGCTACGGGGGGGCTGCGGATCAAGGAGGGGAATATGGCCGTATCAAAAAAGATTGAATCATTCTACACCATCCGCTCCGCCTATCAGAAAGTGCTTGAAGATTTGCCAGCGTCGATGGATGCCGAGATGGTGAAAGCTGCCAATATCAACGACTATATCCGTGAGAACATCATTTACGATGCAGCGACATCGGAAAAAGCAGAGAAGGAGTTTATCCAGCAGGTGGACATCAGCCATGGTATGGTGCAACAGGGGCAGCGCATCATTGATCAGGGAGAGATTGTGGATGCCCGCACCTACAACATTCTCGCCTCCCTGAAACGGGTAACAGAGGAACGCAGTGGCACTTCAGGCAAGAACAACGGCCTGATTATGGGACAACTGATCCTCATCCTGATGATGTTCGGATCGTTTTACATGTACCTGCTCTTTTTCCGTCCCAACGAATACCGGAACCGCAAGCATGTGCTCTTCATGCTCCTGCTGATCGTGATCTTCCTATTACTGACAGCAGTCACCATACGCTTTGATCTTTTCAACGTCTTTATCATCCCCTATGCCATCGTCACCATCCTGATCCGTACATTCATCGACTCGCGCACCGCTCTTTTCGCCAGCCTGATCACCATCATCCTCAGCTCGCTGATGGTTCCTTTCCCGTTTGAGTTCATTGTGGTTCAGATTTCAGTAGCCATGGCTTCCATCTTCATGCTGAAAGAATTGTCAGAGCGGTCGCAGCTCATCAGGAGTTCATTCTTCATCCTGCTCACCTATATCATGGTTTATCTGGGACTCACACTCTACCAGGAGGGAAGCATAAATGAGGCCAACTGGGTGATGCTGATCTACTTCCTGATCAACTTCATTTTCATCATGTTCTCCTACTCACTGGTTTACCTGGTTGAACAGTCGTTCGGCTTTATCTCTGGTGTATCGCTGGTGGAGCTCTCCAACATCAACAAACCTTTACTGAAAGAACTCTCTGAAAAAGCCCCCGGCACTTTCCAGCACTCACTACAGGTATCGAACCTGGGGATGGCGGCCGCTGCGAAGTTGGGTGCCAACGCCTCGCTGATCCGCACCGGAGCACTCTATCACGACATTGGCAAAATGGTGAACCCCGCTTTCTTCACCGAAAACCAGACACCCGGTATGAACCCGCATGCAGGGCTCCCTTTTGAGGAGAGTGCCCGCATCATCATCAACCATGTCAAAGATGGAGTAAAGATCGCACAGAAATACAACATCCCTCAGCAGATCATTGATTTTATTGAGACACATCACGGCACCAGCATGCCCAAGTACTTCTACATCTCCTGGAAAAATGCCAACCCCGGAAAGGAGGCCAATGAGGCCGATTTCCGCTATCCCGGCCCCAACCCCTTTACGCGCGAACAGGCCATCATGATGATGGCCGACGCGATCGAGGCTTCTTCCCGCAGCCTGCCCTCCTACTCGGAAGAGACGATACGAACCTTGGTGGATAAGATCATCGATTCACAAGTCAATGAAGGATATTTCAAGTTGGCACCCATCACTTTCAGGGATATCCAGATGGTGAAAGATGTATTCGTGGATAAGTTGCAAACCATATATCACTCCCGCGTAGCCTATCCCGAACTGAAACAACCAGGAAAAAAAGAGCTGCGCGAAGATGATCACGCAGCGGATAAAGAGATGAGTCAAGCGTAGCAAAATCGGCCGGTCAGGCTGGAAGTGGACTACTCCCACTCTATCGTTGCAGGTGGTTTTGAGGAGATGTCATAAACCACCCGGTTGACCCCTTTCACCCGGTTGATGATTTCATTCGATACCTTGGCGAGAAACGGATAGGGGAGGTGCGCCCAATCGGCAGTCATCGCATCGGTCGAGGTGACCGCACGCAGTGCAACCGTATTCTCATAGGTGCGCTCATCGCCCATCACCCCCACCGACTGCACCGGCAAAAGAATGGCCCCTGCCTGCCAAACCTTGTCATAAAGTCCGGCGTTACGCAGGTTTGAAATGAAAATATCATCTGCCTCCTGTGCGATACGCACTTTTTCCGGGGTAATTTCTCCAAGGATACGAATACCCAATCCCGGGCCAGGGAAAGGATGCCGATGAATCAGGTGAGGCTGCATGCCCAGTTCCAGGCCGATACGGCGCACCTCATCCTTGAAGAGCAGCTTCAGCGGTTCACACAACTTCAGGTTCATCTTCTCCGGGAGCCCTCCCACATTGTGGTGGCTCTTGATGGTTGCGCCGGTGATGGAGAGTGACTCAATGATGTCAGGATAGATGGTTCCCTGCGCCAGCCATCTGATATCTTGTAGCTTGTGCGCCTCCCGGTCGAATGTGTCAATAAATCCCTTTCCGATAATTTTCCGCTTCTGCTCCGGATCGGTCACCCCTGCCAGTGCCTTGTAAAAATGCTGCCTGGCATCCACACCGATCACATTCAATCCCAGGTGCTCATAGTTCTCCAACACCGTCTCAAACTCATTCTTTCGCAACAGCCCGTGGTCCACGAAAATGCAGGTGAGGTTGCGACCGATAGCCTTGTGGAGCAGTACGGCAGTCACCGAGGAGTCAACACCTCCGGAAAGAGCCAGAATCACCTTATCGTCCCCCAGCTGCTCACGCAACTGCTTCACTGTCGACTCGATAAAAGATGCCGGAGTCCAGTCCCTGCTCACCTCGCAAATGGTGAGGAAGTTGTCAAGGATCTTCGTTCCCTGCTCGGTATGGAACACCTCAGGGTGAAACTGTACCCCCCAGGTCTGCTCACCCTCAATGCGATAGGCGGCCAACGCTACATCCTCGGTAGAAGCAATCACCCTGAAGTGGTCAGGGATCCGAACAATGGTGTCGCCGTGTGACATCCATACCTGGCTCTCCTGTGCAATGCTGCCCAAAAGTGGGTCACTGCTCTCCGTCACCCGCAGGTGTGCACGTCCATATTCTCTTGTCCCGTGGTTTCCGACCTCACCTCCCGAGGTGGCGGCCATCAACTGTGCTCCGTAACAAATCCCCAGTACCGGGTAATGGCCTCTGATGGCCTGCAGATCTGTTTTGAAAGCATGCTCATCGTTCACCGAGAAGGGACTGCCGGAGAGGATCACTCCTTTTATCGACTCATCGCCAAACGGAAACTTGTTGTAGGGAACAATCTCACAATAGGTATTCAGCTCCCGTATGCGGCGGCCGATCAGCTGCGTGGTCTGGGAGCCGAAATCGAGAATTACAATTTTTTCGTGCATAGGATTGATTGCATTGAAGCTGTCCGTGAAGACGTCTGTTCAGTATGATGAAGTTTTCAGGTGACAAAGATACAAAAAGTATGAAAAATACCTCTTTAAACGAATAACAGATTCTTTATAAAATCAGAATGGCATGGGTCAAAGAAATTCTTGTATCATGATCATCCCTCCGCTGCTTCCTGAGCTAAGCACCCCTATCGGAGGCAATATACAAATGAAAATTAGTGGATATAACAGTTGTATCTCAATTTTTCCTATCTTTGAAATCAGAATAGATGACTGATGAAAAATAAACCTATCATTTTCACGCTACTGCTCAGCACTTCACTCCTTGCCCTGAAAGGACAGACATTGGATGATGCCAGGAGTTGGTACCTGGAAGGTCGATATGCCGAAGCGTTACCGGTCCTTCAAAAAGCTCATGCGGAAGATTCGACTGATGCAGCACTGAATCAGTGGCTCGGCGTCAGCCTGTTGAAAACAGGCAGGATCCTGGAGGCAGAGAAGCATCTCACCTATGCAGATGAGAAAAGGATCCCTGAGGCAACACTCTACCTGGGAGAGCTCTATAGCAAGCTCTATCGCTTTGATGATGCAGAGCAGGCATTTGAAAAGTACCAGAGAGCACACCGTCGCAACAAGGAGGCGCTGGCAAAGCTTGATCGTTTCAGGGAAGAGGCTGCTCAGCTGCAACGAAGAGCTCTCCGCACGGAAGATGTACAGGTCATCGACAGCCTGGTGCTTCCCAAAAATGAATTCCTCTCAGCCTACCACCTTAGCCAGTCATCCGGTTCACTGCTACCCATCAACACGTTCTTCTCCGACCGGCCGGCCGGCAATGAAACGCTCTACCTCAACGAACGTGGCGATAAGGTCTATTATTCGAAAGAGAGCGATCAATCAGGTCACGACCTTTTCACCATGGACAAGCTCATCGATCGCTTCGGTAACGAACAAAAACTACCAGATAACATAAACGGGGAGGGTGATCAGGCCTATCCCTTTGTCATGAGCGACGGCCTCACCCTCTACTATGCTTCTACCGGTCAACAGTCGCTGGGTGGTTATGATCTTTTTGTAACACGATACAACCTGAGAAGTGATTCCTACCTCACCCCCAGTCAGTTGAACATGCCTTTCAACTCTCCTTTCAACGACTATATGATGGCCATCGATGAAGAGAAAGGGATTGGCTGGTTCGCTACCGATCGTTTTCAACCGGAGGGTTTCGTCTGCATCTACACTTTCCTTCCCAATCCTCAGGTAACAATGGTGGAGAGTGATGATCAGACATATATCTATCGCAGGGCACGCATAGCATCCATAGCGGACACCTGGCGCGAAGGAGTAGATTACAGTTCGCTCCTCACTACCGCGAGGCAGCGTACAACAAAAGAACCTGCCGCAGCATCGGAATTCAGATTCATCATCAACGATGAGAAAATATACCACCGATTGGAAGATTTCACCAACAGCAGGGCACGATCTCAATTCTCACAGGCACTTGAACTGCAAAAACAGCTTGAGCTTCTGGAGAGAGCGCTAAAAGAAAACAGGGATCGGATTGCCGCAGGGGGTGAAGCAAGCAGATCCCTCACCACACGGATATTGGAGCAGGAGAGAGAGAGTGAGATCCTTCACCAGCAGATTGAGCGTCTGAAAAAGGAGGCCCGTAATGAAGAAATCAGGAATTTAACCGATTAAATTGAGTAGATATGACCTTCGAGCTTTTGATTGTTGTTGCTCTGATTCTGCTTGGCATCCTCTTTATGCTTGTGGAAATCTTCCTGTTGCCCGGTCTCAGCATCGCCGGTATCGCTGGAACCATCATGCTGATTGGAGGGATCGTCTATGCCTACCTCTTCATTGGGAGCACTGCCGGCAACATCACCCTGGCGGCATCAGCAGTAGCAATGGGTGCCTCTTTTTTCTGGCTGCTGAAATCGAAATCACTGCGCAAAATCTCACTTGAGACCAATATTGAGAGCAAGGTCGATCATTCAGACCTGGCAAAGATCCATGTCGGTGACACTGGTGTAGCGCTTTCAAGGCTGAATCCCACAGGGAAAGTGATGGTAAATGACCTTACTGTGGAGGGTAAATCGTTCAATGGTGAGTTTATCGACGAAGATGAAAAGATTGAGGTGGTGCGAATCGACACTTACCAGATACAGGTTAAAAGAATCACAGATCACCAAATGAACCAGTTCCTACAACTTTAGTTGCAGATATTCTCACGCTAACAGAAACATTTTTCAAAAAAAAGATAGTAGAAATATTCACCCTAAAAATAACATTATGGCTTTATCAATTCCTTTAATCATTACAATTGCCGTCATCATCATTTTTCTGATGATCTTCTTCCATTATGTACCGTTCTTCCTCTGGATCAACGCCCTCTCAGCCGGGGTGCGTATCTCACTGGTTCAGCTCTTCCTGATGCGTTTGCGCCGCGTACCGCCACACACCATCACCTATGCGATGATTGAAGCCCACAAGGCAGGGCTCAAGGATGTCACCCGCGACAACCTGGAGGCACACTACCTGGCCGGCGGGAATGTGGATAAAGTGGTCCATGCACTGGTATCAGCATCCAAGGCCAATATCGATCTCACTTTCCAGATGGCTACCGCCATTGACCTGGCAGGACGAGATGTGTTGCAGGCAGTACAGATGTCTGTGAACCCCAAGGTGATCGACACACCTCCGGTGACTGCCGTAGCCATCGATGGAATCCAGTTGATTGCCAAGGCGCGCGTGACAGTGCGCGCCAATATCAAGCAACTGGTAGGGGGGGCCGGTGAAGAGACCATCCTCGCCCGCGTGGGTGAGGGCATCGTCTCCTCCATCGGATCGGCTGTCTCTCACAAGTCGGTGCTGGAAAATCCCGACTCCATCTCCAAGGTAGTGCTCAAGAAAGGTCTTGATGCCGGTACCGCTTTTGAGATCCTCTCCATCGATATCGCCGACATCGACATCGGCAAGAACATCGGTGCCGTGCTACAGATGGATCAGGCCCAGGCGGACAAGAACATCGCTCAGGCTCGTGCCGAGGAGCGTCGCGCCATGGCCATCGCCCTGGAACAAGAGATGAAAGCCAAGGCGCAGGAGGCACGTGCAAAGGTAATAGAAGCTGAAGCCGAGGTGCCTATTGCCATGGCCGAAGCCTTTCGCAATGGCAACCTGGGTATCATGGATTACTACCGGATGGAAAATATCAAGGCCGATACCGATATGCGGGATTCCATCGCCAAACCACAGGGTGGCGGCGGAAATAAAAAATAATATAAGACGACCTTTACACATTGAACTGATTATGAGAATTATACCTGAATCGGAATTAATAATAAATTCCGATGGAAGTGCTTTTCATCTCCATCTCAAACCCGAACAACTCTCGGACAAGATTGTAATGATGGGTGACCCCGACAGGGTCTCCATGACTGCCCGCTTTTTCGACAACATTGAATGCGAACTATCCAGCCGTGAGTTTCATACCGTTACCGGCAGCTACAAGGGTAAGCGGATTACCGCGCTTTCGCACGGAATCGGAACCGATAACATTGACATCGTGCTCACCGAACTGGATGCGCTGGCCAACATCGACTTCAACACCCGGATGGTAAAAGAGCAGTTCAGACAACTCACCATGGTGCGCGTAGGCACCTCTGGAGGAATGCAACCACACTGTCCCGTTGGATCCTACGTGGTATCGGAAAAATCGATTGGCTTCGACGGGCTGATCCACTATTATGCGAATTCCCAGGCCATCCGTGAGGAGGAGTTTGAAGAGGCGTTCCAGAGACATGTGCACTGGTCTCCCTTTCACTGTTCACCCTACGTGGTGAGCTCCGATGAAGAGCTGGTCGAAAGAATCGGCCATGATATGATCCGCGGCGTCACCATCTCGGCCATCGGTTTCTACGGCCCTCAGGGGCGACATGTGCGCCTGCCATTGGCTGATCCCGAACTGAATGCCAAGATTGAATCGTTCCGCTTTGGTGAGCATTGCATCACCAATTACGAGATGGAGAGTTCAGCGGTTGCCGGACTGGGTAAGTTAATGGGACATAAGGCGATGACGGTCTGCGCAATTATTGCCAACCGGGTAGCTCTGGAGTCGAATGCCAACTATAAAGGTTCCATCGAAGAGTTAATTAAGATCGTGCTGGACAGAATATGATTTGATCAGTAAATCAGCTATAAGCTATAAGCTATAAGTTTTAAGCTATAAGCTTTAAGTAAATCAATAAATCAATAATTGTATGAGAAAAATTTTTACACTCCTGCTTCTGATAACAAGCTTTGTTACCATGGCACAGCAAAACCCTCCCCTTCCGGTAGATCCGAACGTCAGAACCGGGAAGCTGGAGAATGGGTTGACCTATTACATCCGCCACAACGGACTTCCCGAGAACAGAGCCGATTTCTACATTGCACAGAAAGTAGGCTCCATGCAGGAGGAAGACAACCAGGCGGGCCTGGCCCACTTCCTGGAGCATATGGCTTTTAACGGAACAAAGAATTTCCCCGGCAAGAGCATGCTCAACTATCTGCAGGACAATGGCATTAAATTCGGCACCAACATCAATGCCTACACCTCTTTCGACGAAACGGTCTATTATATGACCAACATCCCCACCACCAACCAGAACCTGATGGATTCAGCTCTTCTGGTGTTGCATGATTGGTCCAATGCCATTGCTCTGGAGGAAGATGAGATTGAAAATGAACGGGGTGTAATCCGCGAAGAGTGGCGCACACGGGGCGGGGCGCAACAGCGACTGTGGGATCAGCTGCTTCCCAAGATGTACCCCGGCAGCAAGTATGCCAAACGGATGCCCATCGGCAGTATCGACGTCATCAACAACTTTAAACCGGAGGAGCTCAGGGCTTATTACCACAAATGGTACCGGCCCGACCTGCAGGGCATCATTGTGGTAGGCAACGTGGATGTGGACGAGATGGAACAAAAGATAAAAGCGTTGTTCTCTCCCATCCCACTCGATGCAGAAAGGGCCACACGGGAATATTATCCCGTTCCCGACAACAAGGACCCCATTGTGGCCATAGCCACTGATCCTGAGGCACGGAATACCAGCATCATGATGTTTAACAAACATGATCCGATGCCACAGGAGCTGAAAAACACACAGGCCGGTTACCTGACACAATATATACTGAATGCAGCCGCCTCCATGATGAACCAGCGTTTTGCTGAAATGATCCAAAAGCCGGATGCTCCGTTCACCAATGCGTATGCTTATGACGACGACTACTTCGTAGCCAAGACAAAAGATGCCTGGACGGTGGTCGCGGGCAGTGCGGAAGATAAGATCCAGGATGCCCTGGCCGCCATGGTCCGGGAAACAGAGCGGGCAAAACAGTACGGTTTTACTGCCTCGGAATACGAAGTGGCCCGTACAAATATCCTGAAAGGTTATGAGGATGCCTACAACAACCGGGATAAGCAACGAAACTCCACCTATTCACAGGAATATGTGCGTGCCTTCACCGACGGGGAACCGTTCCCCGGCATTGAGTTTGAGTATCAGTTTATGCAGGCCGTCGCACCCAACATACCGGTGGAAGCGGTCAACCAGACCATCAAACAGCTCATCAGCGATGAGAACATCGTGATCTCGGTCACCGGCCCCCAAAAAGAAGGTTTGGTCTATCCTGCCGAAGAGGAGTTGCTGGCTGTGTTTCATGCAGTAAAGGCCGAAACCATTGAACCCTATGCCGAACAGGTGATCGATGAGCCGCTTGTGGCTTCCCCACCCACACCGGGCAAGATCACGAAAGAGGAGAAAGATTTGGCCATGGACGCTACCGTCTGGACCTTACAGAACGGCATGAAAGTAATCCTGAAGAATACCGATTTCAAGGATGATGAGATCAGAATGACGGGAACCAGTGCGGGCGGATATTCGCCCTATGCCGTGCAGGATCCGGTCAACAGCAAGATGATGAATGCAGTGATGCGCGTGGGAGGTGTAGGCAATTTCAGCGCCACCGACCTGCCCAAGGTGCTTGCCGGAAAAACAGCATCGGCCAGCCCGGGCATCAGCCTCACCACGCAGGACTTTAACGGCTCCTCTTCGATCAAAGATTTTGAGACCATGCTTCAATTGGTCTATCTCTACTTCACTGCCCCCCGGAAAGACAACGATGCGTTTCAATCGTTCGTGCAACGCACGGAGACACAACTCAGGAATCAGGAAGCGGAACCGATGGTGGCCTTCAGTGATTCCATCACGGCTGCCCTGTATGGCGATAATCCGCTGACCGCAAGAACCAAAGCCGCTGATTTAAAGCAACTCAATTACGACCGGATCATGGAGATGTACCAACAGCAATTCAGCAATCCCGGCAGTTTTGTCTTTACCTTTGTGGGCAATATCGATGAAGAGAAAGTACGTCCTGTGGTGGAACAATATCTTGCATCCCTGCCCGGACAGCCCGAGAAGGGGGAATTCAACCGGGTACCGATGAATTTCAAAGAAGGAGAGACGGAAAACATTTTCACTCGTGAAATGCAGAACCCCAAGGCATCTGTCTTCAACGCAGTCACCGGCAACATGGAGCGGAACATGAAGAACCAGATCCTGATGAGCATGTTCGATCAGATTCTGGATATCGTCTATACCGAGAAAGTGCGTGAAGAGGAAGGGGGAACGTACGGCGTATATGCGGGAGGTTCTATTTCCCGTTACCCGGAAGGACAGACGCTGCTCCAGATCATGTTCGACACCGATCCGGAGAAGATGGCGCACCTCAACCAAATCGTCCTGGATGTACTGAAGGATATCGCCACAAACGGTCCCCGTGAAACGGATTTCAATAAGGTGAAGGAATACCTGAATAAGAGTTACAACGAAAACCTGAAAGAAAACGGCTACTGGTTGAATGTACTGGATACCAAATATTTCTACGAGGAAGATATGCATACCGGATACATCGATGCGGTCAATGCCATGACACCCCAAGATGTTCAGCAGTTTGCCAATGCACTGCTCAGCCAGGGGAACCAGAAAACAATCATCATGGTACCCTGAACAAATTCAAAGGTGATCCATCACAACAGAGAAAAGGATGCAGGCCTTACAGGTCTGCATCCTTTTCTCTGGATACTCTCCTACCGGTAAATCTGCTTACCCTTCCGGTTCGTGACGGTATCGGAAAAGGAGCGCAAAGAGAAATGTTACCAGCAGGGCATACCCGGCAAAAATAAACCAGACGCTCTGCCAGTCGCCCAGCATCAGTGATTTTATTTCACCTCCCACCATCACCTCCTGCCAGGAGGTGAACTGATTCACCACCCATTGTGCGCCAAGCGTGCCAATGGTGGCACCAATTCCGTTGGTCATCAGCATGAACAAGCCCTGCGCACTGGCACGGATGGTGTGTGGTGCCTCCTTGTCCACAAAGAGGGAGCCGGAGACATTGAAGAAATCGAATGCCACACCATAGACCAACATGGAGATAACCAACATCCAGACACCGCTTCCGGGGTTACCCAGTCCGAAGAATCCGAAGCGCATCACCCAGGCCATCATGGCGATGATCATCACCCGTTTGATACCATATCGCCGCAGGAAGAAAGGAATAAGCAGGATGCACAACGCCTCCGATATCTGTGAGAGGGAGATGAGCATATTTGAATGTTGTACACCAAAGGTACTGGCATAGAGTGGATCAGCTTCAAAACTGGCAATGAAGGGGTTGGCGAAGCCGTTGGTGATCTGCAGGGAGACACCCAAAAACATGGAAAAGATAAAAAACAAGGCCATCTTCCGTTGTTTGAATAGCTTAAACGCATCCAGCCCAAGAGCCTGAAACAGGGTTTTATCTTTTGTATCGGCACTGACGGGGCAATTGGGAAGCGTAAAAGCATACACCCCCAATACCAATCCGATGGTAGCACTCATCACGAACTGCATGGAGGAGGTCTGATAACCGATCAGATCGACCAGCCACATGGTAAAGATAAACCCCACGGTACCAAAAACACGAATAGGGGGAAAGGCCCGTACCGTATCCAACCCTCCCCGCTCCAGGATGGAATAGGCCACCGAGTTGGAGAGCGCCAATGTGGGCATGTAGAAAGCCACACTCAGGGTATAAAGCGTGAAGAGCACAGGGAATGAGACATCACCTCCTGCCTGCAGGCCATACAGGCCTGCTGAAAGCATAAAGAGCGCAGCCAGCAGGTGCGAGGCACCAAGCAGCTTCTGTGCCGGTACCCAGCGGTCGGCGATGATGCCCATGATGGCTGGCATAAAGATGGATACAAGTCCCTGTACCGAATAAAAGATTCCTATGTAGGAACCCAGTCCCACAGGACCCAGGTAACGAGACATGGATGTGAGATAAGCCCCCCAGACGGCAAACTGGAGGAAATTCATGATGATGAGACGAATCTTGAGTGACATTGCGTTGATTGAATGGGTTATGTGTTTATCTGCTGAGCCAGGGAGCCGGATTGAGCTTGGTGGTTTTCTGCCAGAGCTGGAAATGCATGGTAGCGATTCCGGTGTCGGGATCGGTGTAGATACGACCCAGCGACTGGCCGGTCTTCACCTTGTCCCCCTGCTTCACGAAGAGATCATATATGTTGGCATAGAAAGTATAATACTCGCCATGACGCACAATGACACAGGTATTGGAGCCAGGGAAGGAGAATACCTTCGACACCTCACCATCGAATACCGTCCGGATGCTCGCTCCCTTTTGCGCCTGTATGTCGACACCATTGCTATTGGTGGTGACGTTCCATTCACTGTGCTTCTTGACACCGAACCCACCGACAATCGTTGCGGTCCCGGTTACCGGCATCGGCAACCGTCCCTTGTTGGCGGCGAAGTCCTTGGAGAGGCGGAAGGTCTCTGTCATCCCACTGCCTCCGGCTTCGATCTTCGGCCCGCTACCGGATGAACTCCCGGAAGCAGCTTCTGCGCCAAGGGCAGGCTCCTCGCTTGGAACCACTTTCTCTTCGGCTGCTTCCTCCCTCTTCTCTCTGCTGCGAGCAGCACGCTCAGACTCCTCTGCCGCTTTCCTGCGAAGCGCTGCTTCCTCAGCGCGGCGGCGCGCCTCAGCCTCTCGCTCCTGACGAGCGACCTCCTCTGCAATCAGTTTTTCAATCTGGGCATTCAGCTGGTTCACACGCCGCTGTTTCTGCTGCAATGTCTGCTGCAGTTCCTGCTCCTTACCCCTCGCAGCAGAGATCTCCTGCTGTCTTGCCTTCTCCTCCTGTTGCAGCCGCTGTTGCTCCTGCTCCAGGGCTGCAAGCGCTTTCTCACGGTCTATCCTGGCCTTGGTAAGTGCAGCTTTTCTGTCGGCTATCTCACGGTTTTGTTTTTTGATCTCTTCAGCCTGCGACTGTTGCCAGCGCGAATAATCTTTCAGGTACTGCATCCTGCGAATCGACTCACCTAAAGAGCGACCTGAAAGGATGAAGAGCAGCTTGTTCTGACTGACATTGTGTCGCAACATCCCCCGGATGGCATTCGCATACTTCTCCTTAGCTTCGGCAAGCTCTTTGTTCAATCGTTCAATCTCCTCCTCCAGGCGCGCCTCCTCCCTGCGCAAGACGGCTACTTCTTCCCGCTGCACATTGATCAGTTCTTTGCGGGAGTTGATCTGTTTGTTGATCAGATTGATCCGGTCAAGGATGGTGGTGGTCTGTTTTTTCACATCGAGATACAGTCTGTTCGTAATCCGGATCTCATCCTGCAATGCCTTTTGCTGCTGTTGCAGATGCTCAATCTGAGGAGTCTGTGCCAGTAGACGGGTTAGCAAAAGAAGAAAGAAAGATAACAGAACAACCGTTTTTCTCATGCCCGTTTCATTGATTTGAAGAGAGGGTTTTCATGATTTCACCGATTGAGGTCCTGGAATAACCATTCGGAACACTTTTTGAGAGTTCAATCGGCAGATTGGTCACCACATCAGAGAAAAGCAGCTCAGCATCCACTTTCTTACTGTTGGAACTGAGTGAAATGTTCATCTTGTGGGGGAAACTGATCTCATTGACCAAGGCGAAATGATTGTATCCCCACTGAAGTGATTGATTACGCTCCGGTTGCAACAGGTGAGTGAAAGTGATCCGGTCATCACCATTCACGGTAAAAGCATAATCGATGCCTGAGGCCTGATCTTTCGCCGTGAGGTAATAGTTATGATCTGATGTGCGTGTAAAGTTGAACTTCCGATAATCAGCAGCCTCAACCTCATTTTTCCCCGAGATGAACAATGCATTGGTAAAGACAGACTGCATGGTGTAAAAATCGAATCCTACCGGATATCGCTCTTTCAGTTCATCGATTGGCTCCAACACATAACGTTTGTTCATCCTGTCGAGGAAAAGCAGGGTATCGGGATTGATGTAGAATCGAAACATCTCTACGCCGAACAGCGGCTGTATCGATATCTGTAAGGCATTGTCTTTCACAATCCGTATATTGGCCTTGGAGCTGAGCGACCGTTTACCGGAGGTCAGGTTCATGTTCAGTTTTGCAGAGAAAGTCTGGTATGAAAACGCACTCTCGATGATGTTCTGAAACAACTCATTGGGATCTTTATCTTCTACCGGCTTTGTTGAATAGATATATTGCTGCTTTGTCTTACAGGCCGTTAGCAGGATAGAAGAGAGTAAAAAAAAGAAAAAATAGCGATTGTAACGTGCAGGTCTCATAGCGATGAGTTGGTTATGGTTTTGATTTTTCGATCCAGCGCTTCAGCATCACCTCCCAGCTCCTTTGCCCTGATCCACTGTTCCACCGCTTTTTCTTTTTCTCCGGTTTTGTTCAGTATGTCGCCATAATGTTCCAGCACCTCTGCCGAAGGGTTTTCACCGCTATATTCAACAGCTTTCTCAAGGTAGATCTTCGCCATGAGGTAGGAACCCTGTTCATACAAAATCCATCCATAAGTATCCAGATAGGTGGGATTCATGGGCTCAGCTTTGATGGTGATGCCACTCATCATCTCTGCTTTGTCCAGATCTCTCCTGTCGAGTGAAAGGTAGTAACTGTAGTTGTTCAACACGGGCAGGTTATGCGGGTTGAGCTGCAGTGCTTTCTCATAGCTCTCAAATGCTTCCTCTTTGCGGCCAAGGAAATAGTTCAGATCACCTATCTGACCGTAAAAATCGGACTCGAGCAATGGATTTTCAATCACCGCATGTTCGAGACCCTCTTTAAAGACCCGCAATGCCTCTTCGTAGTTCTTCTGTTGGTAATGTGCAGCACCAAGATAAAAATAGAACTGTGGCTCTTGCGGAATATTTTTAATCCCTTGCTGAGTAACCAACTGAATGGTCTCCAAATCTTCCTCAGATAAGGCTATCCGTATAATCTGCTCATAACCTGCCGGATCATCGGGCTGATCGGAAATATATTTCCAAAACTGTTCCATGGCCCGATCTTTTTCATTTTGCATCATCAACACATTGCCGTAAATCATGTAGAGCCGTGAGAAGTTTGGGTACTGCTGGAAGAGAGACTCAAAAAGCGGGTTGGCTTGGGTCAGATCCTGTTGCTCCTGCTGCAGGATACCGATGTAACGGGTAAGTAGCTGCAACTTTGTTTCAACCTCCATTGAACTGCTTGAGATCGCTCTCTCCAGCTCTTCCTGTGCTTCCTTTTTACGGTTTTGCTTCTCGTAAAAGTTTATCCTGGAAAGGATCAGCTCCGGGAATGCCGGATCAACCGATCTGGCCTGTTCATAATAGTCCCATGCCTTTTCAACCTGGTTATCTTCCAGGTAGAGGTCACCCAACAGTACCAGATAGGCCGGATTAGATGGATTTTTTTCAATAATCTGCCGGATCTCATCAAATGCCTTCTCTTTTTGTCCCATCATGGAGTAATAGCGAAACTTACTCAGCGTGACTATCTCCGTGATACCGGTACTTTTCTCCAACCGGTCCAGCATCTCTATCGCTTGCTGCAGCTCCCCATTGTCGGCATAGGCCGAAGCCAGCTCATAAAGCAGCTCCTGCTTATCGGGGTAGCGTTCATGCATGGCACTGTAGATATCAACCACATCCTGTTTAAGGCCCAGCTCCTTACTGAGTCCCGCCAGCATCATGTTGTAATAGTAATTCTCCGGATCATGAGAGACCGCTTTCTGCAGGTACAAGAGTGCCTTGTCTTTCTCCTGCAGGACATTGTAAAAAGTACCCAGCTCCACCAAGACATTGGCATTGGTGGAGTCAAGGGCATGACAGTAACGGAAAAGATCCATTGCTTCGTCATACTTCCCCTGCACTTTGGCGTTCACTGCCTCGTAAAAAAAATGATCAAACTTACGCCTCTCCTCCACTGTAAGTGGCACTTCGCCAGATGCTCTTTTGTCTGGGTCTGTCTCCGAAGCGATGGAGCCGGCAGGGCTTGTGAGTAAAAGTGTCAGGATAAAAAAAAGCTGTCTCGTATATCTCTTATGCATGTTGATCGATCTTTGTTACTGTTTTCCGGTATGTCCGAACCCACCACCGCCACGTGCTGTCTCACTGAGCGACGCTACCGGTTCCCACTCTATTCGCTCGTGCTGTGCCACCACCATCTGACAAATACGTTCACCGTCGCAGATGGTAAAAGGTTCACTGGAGAGATTCACCAGAATCACCCCTATCTCCCCGCGATAATCGGCATCAATGGTACCGGGAGTGTTGAGCAGGGTGATTCCATGACGAAGCGCCAGACCGCTGCGGGGACGAAGCTGAGCTTCATAACCCTCGGGCAATTGCAGATAGAGACCGGTGGGCACCAAAACCCGCTCCAAAGGGTTCAGCACGATCGGCTCCTCAATATTGGCCCGCAAATCCATTCCTGCGGCGAGCGCGGTGGCAGGTGCGGGCAAAGGGTGCTTCGACTGGTTCACGATCCTGATTTTCATTGGCGGGCACATTTTGAGTTGATTGTGCGAATTTATACAATTCTGCTGAGATTATGGGTCTGTTTGATGAAATTTAAGGAATATGGCACATCACTTCTTTCATCTTTTGGCAGAAAAGAGATGAAAGAATGAGAAAAAAACTATCTTTGTAATATGAGCAAGCAGGATGATCTTTTGGCAAAATTGAGAGAAACCCTCGATGAACAGGGTATAGACTCTTTTCATATCCTGGAAGAGTTGGTACCCATTGAAGAGCAGATGGCCTATTTCCGTTATTTCGATCAGCTTCGAAAAGAAAACAATCCTTTCGTGCCGGACGAAGAGATCGCCATACTTTTCTCTCCCGACATACCGGCAGAACGGAAAAAAAGAAGTCTGACGCTACTGGCATCGATCCCCGATGTGAGCGCATACCGTGCCATTGAGACCTATCACAGCAGTCCCCCCGAACCGGAACTGGCCCACTGGTCCGCCATGGCGCTGGTGAGTAGCCGCATCGTGCTGAGCTCCGATCTGTCGGGACAACAACAGGTCTATATCTCTTCAGGACTGGGGGGGCTGGATAAGAAGCTGCGTTTCTTTTCACTCTTCACCACCCGTGACAAGCAGGCACTCACTCCCCTGCAAAAGGAGATCGTGGAACGTGAGTTCACCTTTCAACTGCAGCAGGCTGAAGTGGTAATCGAGAAGTTTGAGATCAGGAGCAACTATTTCACCATCCTCATGCTCTTATCATTGGACAAAGATGTGCATGCAAACCTGACTGCTGCTGTGCAGGAATGCAACCAGTACGGCAATTTTCTGGATCCCCGTTTTCTCTTTACGAATGTAAAAGTCCTGAGTGAAAAAGAAATTGTACAACTCCTCGAGAAAAAGTAACCGGTCTGCTCCATCCATTATTTCCGGCAGCCTGATGCTATCCGCCTGTAAAAAATATCTATTTGCGGCTTTCCTCACCGTTGCGCTCGCTGTGCTCTCCTTGCCTGGCCGTGCACAGGATATCCCCTTCATTCCCCCGGTCTTTAACTACCCTACCGGCATCTATAAGGCGGGCAACCAGAACTGGGCCATAGCACAAGGAAGCAACGGGGTCATCTATGTTGGCAACAACAACGGGCTGCTGAGCTTTGAGGGGGTAAACTGGAAACTCCATCCCCTGCCGAACAATCTTTCCGTTAAGTCAATTTTTGTTGACACCACCATCACACCTGAGCGTATTTATGTGGGTTCTTTCGAAGAGTTTGGCTATTTTGAACCCGACGAGACAAATCAGCTTATTTACCATTCGATCAAAAATCTGGCAAAAGATTATCCGTTCCATAACGATGAGGTGTGGACGATTCACCCTTTCAACGGCAAGCTCTATTTCCAGTCGTTTTCGGGTGTTTTCGTCTATGACGGGAAAGAGGTTACCACGCTGAAACCCTCTCCTGCGGTCTTGTATTTCTTTCCTGTCGGCGAAGAAATGTTTGCCCAACTGATCAATGACGATTTCTGCCGTTTCGACGGGGAGCAGTTTCATCCTGTGATCATGCGGGAACAGTTGAATGACGACAATGTTGTGGCCCTGTTACCTTTCGATGATGATTATCTGCTGGTCACCTCAAAGAGCGGTCTCTTCCGGTTTTCGGAAAATATGCAGACGATGATCCCCTGGACGATCTCCGCGGCACCGGAATTGCAGGAGGCGATCATCAACCGGGCCATGCTTTCGGGCAATGCACAATATGTCTTCGGAACGCTGAACAGCGGCCTTTTTGCCATCGATAAGGATGGAAACAAGCTGTGGCACATCAACCGCTCCAACGGTTTGAACAACAACACCGTTCTCGCGCTATACAACGACAGAGAGGACAATATATGGGCAGCCCTCGACAATGGTATCTCCCATATCCATACCCGCTCACACTTTACCCTTTTTGAGCCCGCCGATATGCAAATCGGGCTGGTGGAAGACATCCTCTATCATCAAAATACCCTTTATCTGGCCACCAACCTGGGAATATACCGTTATTCGGAAGAGGAGAAAAATTTCTTTCGATTAGCCGGGTTCGATATTCAGTCGTGGTTCATCAGAAGTTTCGGGAAGCAGGTTTTCGTGGGGCATAATTTAGGAACTTCCGAGCTTAAAAACGGCAGGGAGGTACCCATACCCGAAGCCATTTCCGGAGGGATGGATATCAAACAGGCCACCATCAACGGCAAAAACATTCTGCTGGAATCATCTTATACTTCCTTGTATGTATATACACAGGCTCCGTCGGGTGACTGGGTTTTCAGCCACCGTGTTGAAGGATTCTCCGACCTCATCAAAAACCTTGAGATAGACCCTGCCGGAAACATCTGGGCGGGTCACATGTACAAGGGGGTTTACCGTTTGCGGCTCGACAGTGAACTGCGTAAGGTGGCAGAGATGGAATATTATCAGTCGCTCGATCAGGCGCAATCCTCCACTCCCCACCCTGTAAAGGTGATGAAACTGAAAGGGCGCATCGTGTTTACCGATGGAACCCTTTTTTATACGTACGACGACATCCAACAGAAAATCATCCCGTATGATTTATTAAACATGGAGTTAGCTGATTTCGCAGATACCTACCGGATAGTTCCCGTGAACGACAACCTCCACTGGTTCATCCGGAACTCAGAGTATGCCCTTGTGGCTTCCGAGGGAAACAACTATACCTTAAAAGACCGCATCCCTTACAGTATTCTTAATAATCCTCCCAATGTGGATCGAGCCAACGTGTACGTAGCCGGCGAAAACACAACCTATTTTTGTCTGAATGGCGGGATCGGAAAATACACCTTTGCGGAAAGGATGCCAGCAGGGAAAAAAATATTGTACCTCTCTTCGGTGGAATATTACGACCGAAAGAGCGGCCGCACCTTCTATCTTGATCCCCGTAAAAATGCCATCATTGCTTATCAGCATAACGACATCGGCTTTCAGTTTATGTACCCCGAATATTCGCAAAAAACATTCAGGGTGGAGTGTTATTTAGAGGGTTACGACAGCAGATGGGTGAATACCGGCGAAAACCTCTCCATCTCCTACAACAACCTGCCGGCCGCCGATTATATCCTGAAAGCACGCGTATTGGATATTTCGGGGATGGTACTATCTTCGGTGAGTTTCTCGTTCCGGATTAAAAACCCATGGTACAAAACATGGTGGGCCTATCTCTCCTACGCGCTGATCATCTTACTGATTGCCGGGCTGATCATTCGAAACCATATACTCAAGGTTGTTCAAAGGGAAAGCAAACTTTTCACGGAACAGGAAAACAGGCGTCTGGCGCAACTGGAAAAACAGGAGAAGGAGATCACCCGCCTGCAAAACGAGAAACTGGAGGCGGATCTCACGCACAAAAGCAAGGAACTGGCCAGCGCCACCATGATGATCATCAATCATACCGAATTTCTGAATAATTTGCGGACTCATATTCAGTCCCTTATGCTGTCAGGCAAGATTAACCGTACCGAGGGCAATGCGTTGTTGACAATGATCGGCAATAATTTATCGGAAGAGGATGCATGGACTGTTTTTCAGGAAAACTTCGATCTCATCCATGAAAATTTCTTTCGCAAGCTCAAAGAGAGATACCCCGCACTCACCCCCTCTGATCTTAAACTCTGTACGCTGCTTCGCCTCAATTACTCCTCCAAGGAAATCGCCGGGATGATGAATATCTCCATCAGGGGAGTGGAAGCCGCTCGCTACCGGCTGCGGAAAAAACTCAACCTTCCTGAAACGGAGAATCTGGTCGATTTCATGATCAAGTTCAAATAAACAACTACTGTACACTTATTAATAACCCTAAATCTAAGGTCCTGTGATTTAAATCTTTTATGTATGCTGACGTAGTAAAGAATTATCCTTTAAAAATATGCTTTACAACATAGAGTACTTTTGAAGAGGCAATTTATTTTTCAACCCGGAAAGGAGTTCATTATTTTGTAACAAATTCTTTTTCTAAACAAAAAAAATAATGAATCCATGAAATTGAAATTAAAAATCGCAACAGTTTTGAATCTCCTGCTGTTTTCCGTTATGTTGTTTGCCCAACAGCAAATAACTGTGACCGGAACGGTGACAGAAGGAGCTACGGGCGACCCTGCCATCGGGGTTACCGTATTGGTGAAAGGCACCAACCAAGGTACCGTGACCGATATCGACGGAAATTACACGCTGAACAACGTACCGGCTGACGCCACCCTTGTTTTCAGCTACATCGGCATGACCACCATAGAAGAACCGGTCAACGGCCGGACGGTGATCAATGCAGTCATGAATGAGGATGTCCAGGCCCTGGAAGAGTTGGTGGTGATCGGCTACGGAGCTGCACGCAAAAGAGATTTGACCGGCTCCATCGTCACTATCAGTGCAGATGAGATAGCAAACAGGCCCTCTGCAAACCCGCTGGCATCCCTACAGGGTAAAGTGGCCGGCGTGCAGGTTGTAAACAGCGGCCGGGCAGGACAGGACCCGGAAATCAGAATTCGGGGGACAAATTCGGTGAATGGTTACAAACCACTTTACATTGTTGACGGATTATTTTCGGATAACATCAACTATATCAATCCTGCTGATATCCAATCGATGGAAATTCTGAAAGACCCCTCTTCACTCGCTATTTTCGGAATGCGGGGAGCGAATGGTGTAATTATCATCACCACAAAAAAAGCCAAAGCGGGTCAAACAATTGTGAACCTGAATGCATCTTACGGGTTAAAAAACATCAATGATTTAATTGACGTCACCAATGCCGCTCAGTTCAGGGAATTGTACGACGAACAGCGGGTGAACCAGGGAGCTCTTCCGTTTGATTACACCAATTGGGGTGCCGACACGAACTGGCAGGACGAATATTTTCGGACGGCATACATACTCAACAGCAATGCAAGCATAACCAGTTCCACAGAAAAAAGCAAATTTTATTTGGGAGTGGGTTATACATCGGAGGAAGGATCCATTGAAACGGAGAAATTTTCAAGAATAACCGTTAACCTCAGTAGTGAGTACAATGTAACGGATTTCCTGAAGTTTGGGTTTGCGGTAAACGGTAGTAAAAATCAATTACCCGATGCCAAGAATGTGGCATCTGTGGTGAGAGCGGCTCCCATCGCTCCTATTTTTGCCGATTACACGGATCCCGTTACGAACAATACGGAAACATTGTTGCACACCATGCCCGATTTCCAACGGGCACAACTATGGAATCCATTGGTAGAAACTTACATTCGCGGTAATCACAATTTAGGGGTGAATCACCGGGCTGCAGGGAACATTTATGGCGAAGTGAACTTCCTGAAAAATTTCACTTTTAAAACCACGCTGTTCCTGGATTACGGCATCAACGAGGGCCGCTCATTCTCGCCGGTCATTTATTTCTACAATCCGGAGATACCGGGTAAAGAGACGATGCAAGACAGACAGATAATAACCCAGTTGAAATCAACTGAATATACGGCACAGGGCGATTACATCCTGACATATCAAAACAGGTTTGATAAACATTCACTTACTGCAATGGGTGGGTTGACAACCAACTATCGCGAATTTTCACTGCTCAATGGGGAACGTAGCGAACTATTGGATAAAATTTATTTCAATGTTCCCGACAATCATGACAAGTGGTGGTTAACGTCATTGAGTAACGATGGAGCCCGTAATCAGTATGATGCTAACACCATTTATCAGTGGAGAAGATTCACCATGTCTTACCTGTTAAGGACTTTGTACAGCTACAATGATCGTTATTTATTCAATGCTTCTTTCCGTAGAGACGGATCTTCTGTGTTCCGTGGGGTAGACAATACCTGGAAAAACTTCTATACGTTTGGGGGAGGCTGGGTTGTATCGGAAGAAGACTTTATGGCTTCACAGAACGTAATCGACTATCTGAAGCTGAAGGGTTCATGGGGTGTTCTGGGAACCGAGAATACCGGAATAAACATCAACAATTACTATCCCACTTATCCGGAGCTCACATCGGTGGGTAGTGCGGTTTTTGGACCCAATGAAGACATCATCCCCGGCTATACGAAAATATACAATGTCCAGGATTTGGATTGGGAAATGACCTATTCCTGGGAGGTGGGATTCGAAATGAATCTGCTGAACCAGCGGTTACGCCTGGAGCCAGTCTATTACAACAAGAGGACGAAAGACATCATTGTCTTGCTGGATTCCCGCGGGGGCGCATTCAATTCACTGGAAAACCTGGGCGATATCGAAAACAAAGGATGGGAGTTATCTGCTTCGTGGAGAGATCAAATTGGCAGTTCAGGATTTAATTATTCTTTGGGTGCGAACATCACAACCATCAACAACAAAGTGATCACACTGGGTCGCGATGAAGGAGATGCTATTTATGAAGGTGTGGCAAGAACCGTTGCCGGCCAGCCAATCGGATACTTTTACGGGTATGAGGTGGAAGGTGTTTACCAAAATAATGAAGATATCAAACAATCAGCACCCAATACAGTCTATGCTGTCAACCCGGGAGATCTGAAATTTAAAGATATTAACGGGGATCAGGTAATCGATCAGAATGACCGTACCATGATTGGGCAACCACATCCCGATTTCACTTACGGATTCAATCTTGCATTGGATTATAAAGGGATTGATTTGTCGGTGGATATGATGGGAGTATATGGCAATGAAATTTACAGGGATTGGGACGTTTCCTCTTTCGCACAATTCAACTATCTGACCAAACGGATGGACCGATGGAACGGTGAAGGCACCTCCAACTGGGAACCGATATTAGAACCCAGCAGGGCTGTCAACCGTGCCTACTCTTCTTACTTTATTGAAGATGGTAGTTTTTTCCGCATCAAGAATTTGCAATTAGGCTATACCTTCAGCCCCTCATTTCTGAATAAAATCTACTTGAAATCGTTGCGATTGTACGCCAACATTGAAAATCTGAAGACATGGAGCAAAAACACCGGTTATACACCGGAAATAGGAGGAACGGCCATCCGGTCGGGTGTGGATACGGGTACTTATCCAATGCCGGCAATCTATACATTTGGACTGAACATAACATTTTAAATCAAAAAATAACAGTTGACCAATATGAAAAATAAAATATTCAAATTATTCATCTTCGGTGTGGCAGGTCTGTTAGCCTTCACACAATTGAGTTGCAGCGATCTACTGGATCAGGAACCACAGGGAAAATGGACGGAAGGAGATAACCCCGGCGGTTCTTTCCAGACCGATGTCTTTTCCTTGTATGCAAGAATGAAAGGATGGGGAGTCACTGGAGGCATTCCTGCATTTGCAGTCCATAGCATCCGAAGCGAAGATGTGGAAAAGGGAAGTACTGTATCTGACGGATCTGACGTTGCTTCGATGTACGACAATTTTAATTACAACGCATCCGATGGGAACCTGGCCAGCTACTACACCAGTAACTACGCCTTGATTCACACTGCAAACACGGTCATAACGGATATCAACGAAGCGAAAGATAACGGGGTAGTTCTGCAAAGAATTGATTCGCTCGTTCTGGGAGAAGCCCATTTCTTTCGTGCATTTTTATACTTTAATCTGGTAAGAGCATTTGGCGAAGTACCGCTGATAGATTTCAAGATCACGGATGCAGCTGAGACCAACATTCCCAAGTCAACGGCCGATGAAATATATGAATTGATTGATGCGGATTTGACAGTAGCAGAATCGTTACTGCCGCGGGAATGGGAGACCAGGTATCTGGGACGAGCCACCTGGGGTGCCGCCCGTGCATTGCATGCAAAAACATATATGCAACGGAATGATTGGGCCAATATGTTAACCGCATCGACAGATGTCATTCATTCAGGTTTATACAATCTGAATACGCCGTTTAACCAGATTTTCAGGGAAAGCGGAGAAAATAGCAGCGAGTCTATTTTTGAATTACAGTGCACGGCTACTGCTGCTTTGCCAGCCAGTACGGATATCGGAAGCCAGTACGCAGAAGTACAAGGCGTAAGAGGCGCAGGCGACTGGGATTTGGGATGGGGATGGAATTGCCCGACCCCCTTGCTGGCAGATGCTTTTGAAGAAGGCGACCCTCGCAAGGACGAAACTTTATTGTACTTCCTGAAACCGGGAGAAGACCCTGAATCCATTCCCGCCAATGCACCTTATGGCGAAAAGCCCATAGCGCAGGAAGTGATGAACCGATATTATAACTAAATAGGTCTTCGTGTGACCGTCAGGTCATATGAAGAACGTGTTGTACTAATTTTGTACTAATTTTGAAGTTGGTAAACTTATGGGTTTTGTGCCTTGATTTAAGTGTTTGTCATGGTTTTGTTCGGTACCG
>JAHDQF010000030.1 GCA_018433945.1 Proteiniphilum sp.
ACACTAATGGAACCAGTCCGCCGTTGGTTCTTCACACAAAATACAAAAAATGAGAATGATAAAAACGAATAATTAACAAGAAATCTGCATATGCGCTAAACAACTTTAGCTTTTACGCTACTGCGGAAATTAGTACAACAAATAATTTGACTTATTTGACATCGGCAACTTTTTTGGCGACACGAAAGTAATTATCTTTGCAGGTTATATGACCGAAATATGAGTTATCGAGAACAGATCGAAATAAAAGGTGCGCGCGTCAACAATCTCAAGAATATCGACGTAGAGATCCCCCGAAATACCTTCACCGTGATCACCGGCCTCTCCGGCTCCGGAAAGTCATCCCTCGCTTTTGACACCCTCTATGCAGAGGGACAACGACGCTACGTGGAGAGCCTCTCAGCATACGCCCGCCAGTTCCTGGGAAGGATGAACAAGCCGGAGTGTGATCAGATAAGAGGCATACCACCCGCCATCGCCATCGAACAGAAGACCACCACACGCAACCCCCGCTCCACGGTGGGGACCTCCACCGAGATCTATGAATACCTTCGTCTCCTCTACGCACGCATCGGCAAAACCATCTCTCCCATTTCGGGAGAGGAGGTGAAGCGGCATTACGTAGAGGATGTGGTGGAGAAGATGAAAGCGTACCGCCCCGGCACGCGGATGGCAGTGCTCTCCTCCATACAGCTGCGCAACGGCCGCAACCTGCGTGAACAGCTCGACATCCTGATGAAGGAGGGGTTCAGCCGCGTGGATGTGGGTGAGCAGTTCTACCGGATCGATGAGCTGCTGGCACAAAAAAAACTCCCTCCCGCAAATGAGGTGCTGCTGGTGATCGACCGGCTCTCCTGTTCACCCGACATGGCGACCGTCAACCGGCTCTCCGACTCGGTGGAGACCGCCTTCCTGGAAGGCAACGGGGAGTGCATCGTCCGTTTCTGGGGAGAGGAGGGGATGGAAAGCTTCACCTTCTCCAACCGGTTCGAGGCCGACGGCATCACCTTCGAGGAACCGACCGAGATGATGTTCAATTTCAACAGTCCGGCAGGAGCATGCCCCAAATGCGAAGGGTTCGGCAAGGTGATGGGCATCGACGAGAACCTGGTGATCCCCGATAAAAGTCTGTCTGTACAAGAGGAGTGTGTGCTGTGCTGGCGGGGAGAGAAGATGAGCGAATGGAGACGGGAATTTGTGCACAATGCCTATAAGGCCGACTTCCCGATACACCGTGCCTATTACGACCTGACAAAGGAGGAGAGGGATCTCCTCTGGAACGGACGCCACGACCTGAACATATACGGCATCAACGACTTCTTCGAAATGCTGGAAAAGAACCTCTACAAGATACAGTATCGGGTGATGCTGGCGCGCTACCGCGGCAAGACCGACTGCCCTCTCTGCAAGGGCACACGGCTGAAGCCGGAAGCGCTCTATGTGAAAGTCGGCGGCAAGCCGATCTCTGAGCTGGTGCTGATGCCGGTAACAGAGCTGAAAGCATTTTTCGGTTCACTCCGCCTCAGCGAAACCGACGCTGCGGTGGCCGAACGGCTGCTGACAGAGATCAACAGCCGTCTGCAGTTCCTGATCAACGTGGGATTGGGTTATCTTACGCTCAACCGCCTCTCCAACACCCTCTCGGGGGGCGAGAACCAACGCATCAACCTGGCCTCCTCGCTGGGCAGCAGCCTGGTGGGTTCGCTTTACATCCTCGATGAACCCAGCATCGGACTGCACGCTCGCGACACCCATCTGCTGATCCAGGTGTTGCGGGAATTGCAAAGCCTGGGCAACACGGTGGTGGTGGTGGAGCATGACGAGGAGATTATCCGTGCGGCAGATTATATCATCGACATCGGCCCCAAAGCGGGGCGACTGGGAGGCGAGCTGATGTATCAGGGAAATGTGTCGGAACTGGAATTGAACAGCAACAGCTATACGGTCAAATACCTGACCGGTGAAGAGCAGATAGAAGTACCCAAAATGCGCCGCAAATGGAACAACTACATCGAAGTAAAGGGCGCCCGCCAAAACAACCTCAAGAACATCGATGTAAAATTCCCTTTACACGTGATGACCGTGGTGACCGGCGTCAGCGGATCGGGTAAATCGTCACTGGTAAACGATGTGCTTTTCAACGCGTTGCAACATCATTATAAGGGCACTGCGCTGGAGCGGGCCGAGTTCAACGGCATCGGCGGTGACCTCAACCTGATGAAAGGGGTGGAATATGTGGATCAGAACCCCATTGGCAAGTCGTCCCGCTCCAACCCGGTTACCTACCTCAAGGCATTCGATGAGATTCGCAAACTATATGCCGCACAGCCGCTGGCCAAACAGATGGGTTTCACCCCGGCCTATTTCTCGTTTAACGTGGAAGGCGGCCGATGCGAAGAGTGCAAAGGCGAGGGCACCATCACCGTAGAGATGCAGTTCATGGCCGACATCCGACTGGAGTGCGAGTCCTGCCATGGCAAGCGTTTCTCTCCCGAGGTGCTGGAGATTGAATACCGGGGGAAAAACATCTATGATGTGCTTGAGATGACGGTGAACCAAGCCATTGAGTTCTTCAGCCAGCAGAAAGGGAGCACCGAGAAAAAGATCGTAAAGAAGATGCAGCCGCTACAGGATGTGGGGCTCGGCTACCTGAAGCTGGGGCAATCTTCCTCTACCCTCTCGGGTGGGGAGAACCAGCGGGTGAAGCTGGCCTACTACCTGGGTGAAGAGAAGTCGCAACCCACTTTCTTCATCTTCGATGAGCCCACTACGGGGTTGCATTTTCATGACATCAAAACCTTGCTCAAAGCATTTGATGCACTGATATCACGGGGCCATACGGTCATCATCATTGAGCACAACATGGAGGTGATCAAGTGTGCCGACCATATCATCGACATCGGTCCGGAAGGCGGTAAAGCGGGAGGATATGTGGTGTGCGAAGGCACGCCTGAAGAGATCGCTCTGTGTGACCAATCTCACACCGGCCGTTTTCTGAAGGAAAAGTTAGCTTAGCTTTCAGAAATACATTATTTTTGTACAAATGGAAATATTCACAGACATATACCTCGGAGACAGCAAAGATAAATTAAAGTTACTTGCTGATAACTCAGTGGATTTGATAGTTACATCGCCCCCATATGCCGACCAACGAAAAAACACTTACGGCGGCATTCATCCTGATGAATATGTTGACTGGTTTTTACCAATCTCATCTCAGCTTTTAAGGGTCTTAAAACCTTCTGGCACTTTCATTCTTAATATCAAAGAAAAGGTAATCAATGGGGAACGAAGCACCTATGTGATGGAGCTCATTTTAGCAATGCGTAAACAAGGATGGTTATGGACGGAAGAGTTTATATGGCACAAAAAAAACTCGTATCCCGGTAAATGGCCTAACCGGTTTCGTGATTCCTGGGAAAGATTGCTCCAATTCAACAAAAACAAAAAATTTAATATGTATCAGGAAGCAGTGATGATTCCCATGGGAGATTGGGCAAAAAGCAGATTAAAAAAGCTTTCTGATACTGATAAAATAAGAGATAATTCAAAGGTGGGAAGTGGATTCGGTAAAAATATTTCAAATTGGTTAGACCGTGACATGGCATATCCTACCAACGTCCTACATCTGGCCACTGAATGTAACAATAAAAATCACAGTGCTGCATTTCCGGAAGAACTCCCCGAGTGGTTCATTAAACTTTTTACCCTGGAAGAAGATGTTGTACTGGATCCTTTTATGGGATCCGGCACTACACTTAAGGTCGCAAATCGGATGAGAAGAAATTCCATCGGGATAGACATAGTCCCGGAATATTATCATATGGTTAAAAGTCAATTGGCGCCTGTAGAAATGTACCTTTTTGAAAATAAAGAAGACTATGCAAAAACTGAACCTTTCCGAAGTATTCGAGTATGTGGAGAATAACATCGAAGTTTTTCACAAAAAACGGATTCAAAGCCTCGACTCACTCAAATTATCAATGGTTCTAAAGAGGAAGAACCCTTATCTGTATAAAGCGAAAAATGTGCTGACGGCAGACGAAATAGTACGGAGTATTGTGGATGCACATATTTCCTCCAGTGAAGAGGGAATATTCGGCGATTGGCTGGAAGGATTGGCTATTTTTATAAATCAGAAAGTCTATAATGGATGGAAATCGGGAATTGCCGGTATTGACCTGGAATTCGATAAAGATGATAAAAGGTACATTGTAAATATAAAATCCGGCCCAAATTGGGGCAACAGTTCACAAATCAGGAAAATGATTGCTGATTTCTCAACAGCGAAACGGACATTACGTACCAGCAATTCGCAAGTAAATGTGGTTGCAGTAAACGGATGTTGTTATGGCCAAGATAATAACCCTGATAAAGGAGATTATCTAAAATTATGCGGCCAAAAATTTTGGAAATTCATTTCGGGTAATTCACAGTTATACACTGAAATAATAGAGCCTCTGGGATTTAAGGCAAAAGAAAAGAATAATGATTATATGGAATCCTACGCTCAGAAAATCAACAAGTTTGTGAAAGCATTCATCATTGAATTCTGTAAAGCGAGTGGAGAAATCGATTGGGTCAAGTTAGTGAAATTCAATTCGGCAGAAAAATAACAGCTTATGCTCATCTACCTGAAAACAGAATAACATGCTGACTGAAATTTTTCACAGATTCCTCAATATCCAATAAGCAAGTACTGCTACCAACACTATCACAGCCGACCACCTGCCGAAGAAAAATCTTTCAATCGAAGGGAATCGCTTTTTTCCACCAAAATATTCAAGGTAAAGCCCCAGAAAGATATAGGGCAAAGCCACTACCATAAAAGCGTTATACCTTACCGCGTCACCGATATTTGCATGCAGCAAGCTATGGATGGCCCTTTGTGAACCACAACCGGGACATTGATAGCCGGTGACAAGAAGAAAGGGGCATTTGGGAAACAGGGGCTGTGTTTCCGGATCAAACCTGTAAAAGAGAATCATTGCCGCCACAAGCAATATGCTCACCAAGACACCCAAGGCAATTTTAATTCCTTTATTCACGGGAAAGGGGAAGAATGTCAAAAATTATATCCGCTGGCGTTGTTATCGATGATCTGCTCCATCGTTTCAGGCAGCATTCCGGTGGCAAACAAGATCGCCAGGAGAATCATATAGAGCAATCCCGCACAAAACGCAATAATTGTCCACATCCTGGCTTTCCGGGCAGCAGAAGCCGCTTCAGAATATCTGCCATTGAAGTAGTTTGAATCCACCCTCGCGGCATAGACGATGCCCACGATCCCGAATGGGATGCAACAGAGCAGGGTGGCTACGATAGACTGCCAGAGCCAGCTGTTCGGCTTCAGGGGAGGTATCTCATCCTGCATGCCCGGCGCAGTTGGGGGAATGGGTGGGGGCGATTCTGTGATCTCTCTTTCGTTATAATTCTGTTGATCTTCCATAATCTATCTGATGTATGAAGTTTTTTATTCGTTAGATGTCCAGTAATTCTCCCAGTCCGGCTATCGAACCAACAAAGACAAAAAACAGGATGATGGCGATAATGATCAGCAACACCCAGCCAATGGCAATCCACATGGCAATCCGCGTCCACTTGCCGGCAGCACGCGATGCTTCGACCGCCGCAGCATAATCGCCCCGGTTGAAAAAGGACTCCACCTGTGCGGCATAGACGATGGCGATGATGCCCAACAGACTAAAAAAGCTGCTGCAAAACATGAAAGGAAGAATGGTGACCAGGATCGATTCCACCAGCCAACTCTTGGGCATCTGAACAGGGGCTGCCGACTCCTGGCCTGTGAAAGGCTGGGCCTGACTGTAGGCTGGTTGTGGCTGCTGAGCAGGTGCATTCCCCGAGAAAAGCAATGACAGTTCCTCTACCTCTGCGGCGCGTTTCCATTGCTCCATGCCCTGAGTCCAAACCAGCGTTTCTTTATTGATCTGTTCCCTTCTGAGCTCCTCGGGAGAGAACGTTCCTCTCTGCTTACCTTCCTTGTCGATGTAAAAATAGCGATTCATGGGATATCCTTCTTATTTTTTATTGATAATCTTCAGGATCGATGGCGATGAAGCGAAGGGTCTGTTGCTGCTCATTGAGGTAGATATATTCCAGTACCACGCTGTTATCACGAAAAACGGCCAGCTCATCGCTGGTGGAGAACATGGTACGGATGTTGTCGATAAGGGTCTCCAATCGTTCCGTCAGGAGAGAGTCTGGGTTTTCTGTATTCAGCACCGTGTAACGGTAGCGGAAATGATTCTCATCGGTGACCGATGCCTCCTCAAAACGGGTATAGCGGTCGAGCATTACCGGTGCCGACGCATTGAGCGCGGTGGCCATCTGCGTAAGCCTTTCATGCAGACGGCTTTCCTCTTTCCTGTTGCACTGAACCAGGAGAAAAATGAGGAGGAACGTAAAGAACAGAATGGATGATTTTCGCATGTGAAATTCTATAATCCACAAAATTAAAAAAACTTTATCACAAAATTGCTGGAAAATGGTTATTTATTCACCCCGATTGAGAGAGATCATGAAACAATTGAGCGTGAGACCCACACGCAATTTTTTCTGCATCTGACGCTACCAGGGGAGTGACAACGAACTTGGCAGAATGTCTCCCGACATCCTGCCAATCATGTTAACCTTAAATCTAATACTATTATGAAAAAACCACGGGACAAATATAAAAAAGAAATCAAACCCCTCCAAATTATTTCAATAGAAAATCAAAAATATTTCTTTTTGATCAATTTGTAAGCAAACTCAAATCGCCGGTAACCCCATGCCGGTGATCTTGCGATAGAGATCCAGTGCATAGACATCAGTCATCCCCGAAACAAAATCGATCAATGCCTGCAGTTTGCCGTAAAGAGTGGATGCATCGGTTTCATACTGCTCGGGAATCCTGTTGAGCAACAATGTGGAATAGGCATGATCCGGGTTACGGATGGCATCGGTAAAAACCTCCAGCAGGAATCCGATGATCCGGTAGCCTGCCAGCTCAATGTCGAGCACATCCCTTGAACGGTATATATGCTGTTGGGCGAAAGTGGAACAGGCACGGTATGCTGCTGAGGATGCCAGCGAGAGATGCTTGATCAGCGAGCCACTGAAGCTACCGGAGAGGATCGCTTGTTCATTGGCCAGGAAGATCGATGCACACTCTTCGATCAGCAGGCCAATGACCGAGGTGCGTAGATAGGCGATCTGTTCGTTCAGATCGCTCACCATCTTAAGGATCTCTTCGCGCCTGCTTCTGCGTTCTCCTTCAAAGAAATTGAGGAAGAGCTCCCTCGCCTTGTCGGTGGTGATCAGGTGCAGCTTGTGCGCATCCTCGATATCCATCACCTGATAGCAAATATCATCGGCAGCCTCTACCAGGTAAACCAGAGGATAACGGGCATAGTGGAGGGGGTCATCACTGAGCCGTATGATACCCAGCGCATCGGCTATACGCCGGTAGTCCTCCTCTTCGGAGGCGAAGAAGCCAAATTTGTTTTTGCCTCCGCTTAACTCCGAGGAATAGGGATATTTGACAATGGAGGCCAGTGTGGCATAAGTCATCGCAAAACCGCCCTCTCTGCGACCCCTGAACGGATGCATCAGCAGCCGGATGGCATTCGCATTCCCCTCAAAAGAGGTAAAATCGGCCCAGCGTCCTCCCTCTGCTTCTACCTCCTCCCGCAGGCGGGCACCTTTCCCTTCGGAGAAAAAGGTAGAGATGGCTTTTTCACCCGAGTGCCCGAAAGGGGGGTTACCCATGTCATGCGCCAGACAGGCTGCCGACACAATGGCGGCGATCTCCTCAAGATCTGCTTCCAAAGCAGGATGACGGCTGCGCAACTGACGCGCTGCACTCTCGCCCAAGGAACGGCCCACACTTGCCACCTCCAGGCTGTGAGTCAGCCTGTTGTGCACAAAGACGCTACCCGGCAAGGGGAAGACCTGTGTCTTGTTCTGGAGACGACGAAAAGGAGAGGAGAAGATCAGCCGGTCATAGTCGCGCTGATACTCCGTTCGTTCATGCGTGCGTCCATTGGAATAGTGCTCCATCCCGAAACGTTTGGACGACAACAGTTGTTCCCAGTTCATTTTGCTCTGCTTCATTGCATACAAAGATAAGATAAACTTACCAAAGATCATCTCCAGGAAAATTATTGGTCATCCATGAAGATCCGTAGCTCTTTTTTATTGACAAGATTACAGCATAAAAGAGATGCTAATTCCGCAATTAAGCGTAAATTTGTAACAAAATTACTGAAAGGTTTATCAATGACTGACATCATCAAGCATGAGTGCGGTATCGCTGTAATTCGTCTGCTCAAACCCCTCGAATTTTACTACAACAAATATGGCTCCTGGCAATATGGGCTCGACAAGCTCTATCTGCTGATGGAAAAACAACACAACCGTGGGCAGGAAGGTGCCGGCTTGGGTGCTGTGAAGCTGGATGCATCGCCCGGTAATGAGTTTATCTTCAGGGAAAGGGCACTTGGCTCGAGCGCTATCTCGGAGATCTTCACCCACGTACACGAATCGTTTCAGCAGTTCACCCCTGAGCAACTGGCAGATCTGAATTTTGTGAAACAGACAGTGCCATTTGCTGCCGAGCTGTTCATAGGGCACCTCCGTTACAGCACGACCGGCAAGAGTGGCCTGACTTATGTTCATCCACTCCTGCGACGAAACAACTGGGCCTCCAGGAGCCTCGCCCTGGCGGGTAACTTCAACATGACAAACGTGGATGAGATGTTCCAGCAACTGATTGAGGAGGGACAACACCCACGCGACTATGCCGACACCTTCGTGATGCTGGAGTCGCTGGGACACTACCTCGACAGGGAAGTGCAGTACCAGTATGATCACCTGCAGCGGGAGGGTCTGAAAGGACAGCAGATAAGCCGCCAGATAGAGGAGCGGCTGGATATCCCCTTCCTGCTGAAACGTGCATCGCCCATCTGGGATGGGGGCTACGCACTCTGTGGTCTGATCGGCAGCGGTGATGCTTTCGCCCTGCGAGACCCCTGGGGTATCCGCTCCGCTTTCTACTACCACGACGATGAGGTGGCTGTGGTTGCCTCCGAAAGGCCGGTGATCCAGACCGCTTTCAACCTGAAAAAGGAACAGGTGCATGAATTGCAACCGGGAGAAGCTTTCATAGTGAAACGCAATGGCACCATCGGTCTGCACCAGATACAGCAACCAAAAGAGAAGATCACGCCCTGCTCGTTCGAACGGATCTACTTCTCCCGCGGGTCGGACTACGACATCTACCGTGAACGCAAGAAACTGGGTGAGCTACTGGTACCCAAGATCATCGAGGCAATCGACGATGACTTCGACAACACCGTCTTCTCATTCATTCCCAACACGGCGGAGGTGGCTTACTATGGCATGCAACAGGGACTGGAGGATCATTTTAACCATCGCAAAGCACAGATCATTCTGGAGCGGGGCAGCTCTCTGAGCAGGGAAGAGATCGATGGCATTCTCTCCAAGCGGGTGCGGTCGGAGAAAGTGGCTATCAAGGATATCAAGCTGCGCACTTTCATTGCGCAGGGAAAGACACGCAACGACCTGGCGGCACACGTCTATGACGTCACCTACGGATCACTGCGCAGGGGGGAAGACAACCTGGTGATCATCGACGACAGTATTGTGCGGGGCACCACACTGAAACAGAGCATCATCAAGATCCTGGATCGTCTCGACCCGAAAAAGATCATCATCGTCTCCTCCTCACCCCAGATACGCTATCCCGACTGTTACGGCATCGACATGTCGCGCATGAGTGAGTTCATCGCTTTCAAGGCAGCGATTGCACTGCTCAAAGAGCGTGGCATGCAATATATCATCGATGAAGTCTACCGCAAGTCGGTGGCACAGAAATACAAACCCAAGGAGGCGATCATCAACCATGTGAAGGAGATCTACGCCCCATTCACCGATGAGGAGATCTCGAGCAAAATAGCGGAGATGCTCACCACTCCCGACATCAAAGCGAAGGTGCAAATTGTCTTCCAGCGCATCGAAGACCTGCACAAGGCCTGTCCCGGCAACAGCGGCGACTGGTACTTCTCGGGCAACTACCCTACTCCGGGCGGCAACCGGCTGGTGAACAATGCTTTCATCAATTACATTGAAGGTGCGGAACATGGCGCGCAGCAGCTGACCCTCAATTTTAAAAATGAACAGAATGATTGAACGCATCATCATCCTGGAGAGCGTGGACCCGGTGGTTTTCTTCGGCATCAACAACAGCAACATACAACTGCTGAAGACACTCTACCCGAAGCTGAGGATTGTGGCTCGAGGGAACGTGATCAAGGTGATCGGTGAGGAGGAGGAGCTGGCAGCTTTTGAGGAGAAGATCCATGAGTTGGAGAAGTTCAGCATCGAAATGAACCTGCTCCGGGAAGAGGATATCCTGGATATCGTGAAAGGGAAAGCTCCGGTGATGATCAATGCAGACAACCTGATCATCCACGGACTGAACGGCAAGCCCATCGTAGCACGCACCGCCAACCAGAAGAGGCTGATGGATGCTTTCCAGGAGAACGACATGCTTTTCGCCATCGGACCTGCCGGCTCAGGAAAGACCTATACCGCAATAGCCCTTGCCGTGCGGGCACTGAAAAACAAGCAGGTCCGGAAGATCATCCTGAGCCGCCCTGCTGTGGAGGCAGGTGAGAAGCTGGGCTTTCTGCCGGGGGATATGAAAGAGAAGATCGACCCCTACCTGCAACCGCTCTATGATGCCCTGGAGGACATGATCCCTCCACTGAAACTGAAAGAGTACCTGGAGACCAAGGTGATACAGATCGCACCGCTTGCTTTCATGCGGGGACGAACACTCAACGATGCGGTGATCATCCTCGATGAAGCACAGAACACCACCCGTCCGCAGATCAAGATGTTCCTCACACGGCTGGGCATCAACGGGAAGATGATCATCACCGGCGACATCACCCAAATCGACCTGCCCCATACACAGCAGTCGGGGCTGGTTCATGCCATGGGGGTGCTCAGACATATCAGGGGAATCAGTACGGTGGAGTTCAATAAGAAAGATATCGTCCGCCACAGGCTGGTGCAAAAGATTGTGGAGGCCTATGAAGGGGAAGAGCGGGAAACCCAAAAAGGGAAGCCCAGTGAACAATATGAGGGGTAAAATCATTCATATCATCATCAAATCATCAAATCAAATTATATGAATACGCTTACAAGAACAGATTACCAATTTCCGGGGCAGACCGGTGTCTACCATGGGAAAGTGCGCGATGTTTACAGCATCGGTGAAGACAAACTGGTGATGATCGCCACCGACCGGATCTCGGCATTCGACGTGATCCTCCCAAAAGGGATCCCCTACAAGGGACAGGTGTTGAACCAGATTGCCTCGACGTTCCTCGACGCTACCGCCGATATCGTGCCCAACTGGAAAGAGGCCTCTCCCGACCCGATGGTGACCGTGGGGGTGCGTTGTGAACCCTACAAGGTGGAGATGGTGATCCGCGGTTATATCACCGGCAGCGCCTGGCGTGAATATCGCAGGGGAGCACGCACCCTGTGCGGTATTCCTCTTCCCGAAGGACTGCGTGAGAACCAGCGGTTCGAGACACCACTGATCACGCCCACCACCAAGGCCGAGGAGGGTCACGACGAGAACATCTCGAAAGAGGAGATCATCGCGCAGGGGTTGGTGAGTCGTGAAGAGTATGAGCAACTGGAGAAATATACCTATGCGCTCTTTAAACGGGGTACCGAGATGGCTGCCGACAAAGGGCTTATCCTGGTGGATACCAAATATGAGTTCGGCAAGAAAGATGGGAAGATTTACCTGATCGACGAAATTCACACCCCCGATTCATCACGCTACTTCTACAGCGAAGGCTATGAGGAGCGTTTTGAGAGCGGTGAGGAGCAGCGGCAGCTCTCGAAAGAGTTCGTAAGGATGTGGCTCATGGAGAATGGGTTCCAGGGCCAGGAGGGGCAACAGGTGCCTGAGATGACCGATGCCTATTGTGAGAGCGTGTCGGAGCGTTACATCGAACTGTATGAAAGGATCGTCGGAGAAAAATTTATAAAGGCGGATGCTGCCAACCTGGCTGCTCGCATCGAAAAGAATATCATGCAATATCTGAAGCTATTATGAACTACAAGGTGGAAAATGTGAATCCCTACAACGGTGAGGAGCGCAAGAATGAACAAGTAATCAGGATGTTCAATGAGATTGCTCCCAAGTATGACAAGCTGAACGGCACCCTCTCCCTGGGCCTCGATAACTACTGGCGCTGCGACGCCATCCGTGAGCTGCGGCGCTACCGCCCACGTCATATCCTCGACATCGCTACCGGCACCGGCGATTTTGCATTATTGGCGGAAAAGGTTCTTCATCCCGAGAAGATCACCGCTGTCGATATCTCGGAGGGAATGATGGCGATAGGCAGGCAGAAGGTGACAGCGAGAGGCCTGAGTCACATCATCACCTTTGAGCAGCAGGACAGTGCGGCACTTACCTTTGCTGATGAGAGTTTCGATGCCGTCACCACCTCTTTTGGGGTACGCAACTTCGAGAATATCGACCAGAGTTTCCGGGAGGTATTGCGGGTGCTCCGGCCGGGTGGCATCTTTCTTTTCCTGGAGCTGACCACCCCTGAAAAGAATCCGATGAAAGGATTGTATAACGGTTACACGAAGTATGTGATGCCCAGACTGTCGGCCCTGCTTCATACCGAACGCAAAGCCTCTGAATATCTGCCGGAGTCAATTGCTGCCTTCCCGCAGGGGAGGGAGATGATGTTGATCCTGAAGAAGAACGGCTTCCGCAACATCCGGCTGAGACGTTACACCCTGGGTGTGACAACCCTTTACATGGCTGAGAAATAGCGGATATGGAAACTTATGGGCTGATAGGCTTCCCATTGAAGCACTCATTCTCCGCCCGTTTTTTCAATGAGAAGTTTGCTCGTGAGAAGATTGATGCGGAATATCTCAACTTCGAGATTGCAGATATTACGGAGCTGCGGCGGGTGATCCTCTTCAATCCCTCGCTCAGGGGACTCAATGTCACCATTCCTTACAAGGAGCAGGTGATCCCCTTTCTTGATGAACGCTCACCCGAGGCGGAAGAGATTGGAGCAGTAAACGTGATCAGGGTAGATCGCCAGCCCGGAGAGATGTACACCTACAAACTCACTGGCTACAATACCGACTACATTGGATTCAGGGAGTCACTACGCCCCCTGCTCCGGGGTGAGATCCACACCAATGCCCTGATATTGGGTACCGGAGGTGCCTCCAAAGCAGTGGCACAGGCACTGACAGAGTTGCAGATAAAATGGAAACTGGTCTCCCGCACCCCTGCCGGGGGACGCTATAGCTATGACGAGCTGACGCCCGGGATCATTGCCTCTCATAAGCTGATCGTGAATGCCTCACCGGTCGGGACCTATCCCGACATCGACCATTGCCCGGCGATTCCCTACGATGCACTCACTCCCGACCACTTGCTCTACGATCTGGTTTACAATCCCGAGGAAACACTCTTTCTGAAAAGAGGAAAAGAGGCAGGTGCCACCACCCTTAATGGAAAAGAGATGCTTGAACTGCAGGCGCTGGCAGCCTGGAAGATCTGGCAACAGCAGGGATAGATGAGCGAATCAACGGAAGCGTTTAACTCAGATCACCTGCACAGGGGTTCCCCCCCCTTGTAAAAATGTCCGCCCTCTCAGATATCACATTGAGAGGGCGGCTCATCCCTGTTACGGATGAAGAGTGTCTTAACGTAGGATATATGTAGTGGTGCGATAGTGTAGCCGGTTTCTCTCCATAACAGGGTAGATCATTTCATATCAACCATTACAGCTTACGGCTGCTGTTCTTCAACCTTTTCAGGTTCTTCCTTTACAACAGGATCTTTGCTTACCTCTTTGCCCTGGGCATCGAGCAATACTTTCTTCTCAGACTGATCCTGCTTGCTGGTCAGAACAACCTTTGTGAGCTGTTTCTCCGCATGATACTTCAGCATTTTCAAGTCATAGTCAACAAGCATTGCCTTCACAGCTTCCTGAACTTCCGGGGTCAGCTCTTCCAGCTTCACCTCCACAAAACCATTTTCATCCTGTGCCACAACTTCTGTCTGAATCCTGTTGGCGGCTTGCAGCGTCTGAATATTTGCCATCGCGGTCATACCTGCGATCAGTGCAAATGATAGAATAACTTTTTTCATCACGAATCTTTTTTTTAGTTATACATTGAATCTTTCATTCCAATGATTGAGGATTGATCAATCACCTTCTATCATCTCTTACACAAAATCCGTGCAAAAAAAAGTCCTCCTCTCCACAATTGATCGCTACTCATTGACTTTCTGATGATTAAACAGATTCTCTCAGGTCAATCACCATCCGTGCCACTAAAAAATAATGGGGGATTTTGTGGAATTGCTCTACACCAGGCTGTGGAAATTCCACAAACGGACCACGATTGTACCGATAGGGATGCATATCTCAAATTAAAATAAATGCCGTATATTTGAACGTTTCAATGCATTGATCACCCTAAACAGGAAGAGAATGGGATCGAAAAGCTCACCGGAACATCGTATCAGAATTAAAATAGGATTGATTCTGCTGGTAGTCATCCTCTATTTTGTTGGGTTGCTTGTACACTCCACCCGCGTCCAGGAGGAGATCAGGCAGCAAAAACAGGAGATGGAACGATCCAGAGAGCTGGTATCGCTCAACAACCGGTTGATTCTCTCGGTTCAAGAGGCACAGAATTTGTTAAACCGCTATCTGCTCTCTCCCCAAAAGAGATGGCAGCAGGAATACGACTCTCTCACATCCAGAATCAAACGAGAGATGCTAACAATTAAAAAAATCACTCCCGATACCGAGAATGACCTGTTGGAAGAGGTGGACTCCCTGTTACAGGAGAAGCGACAGCTTGGAGAACGGTTGACAAAACTGATCCGGTCGCAAAATCCAATAGACACGCTCGACCGCAAAATAGAGTCATACGATGAGATCATCCGCGATACGGTGGTGGTAACGACCAGTCAGGATACGGTACGGACGCGGGAGAGCAGGAAACAGAATTTCTGGAAACGGCTGAAAAATCTGTTTGACCCGGAGGATGATGTCGACACCACGGTCTCCATCGCTCATGTACAACAGAAAGCATGGAGTGTCTCTCGTCTCGACACTGTGATCTACAGTGACCTGAAGCAGATCACCCATGAGGCATCTCAGACCTACAGCTCCCGCATGAGTCGCATTGAGCAGCAGGTGCGCGGGTTGATCTTTGCCGATCAGAACATCTCACTGCGCATTTCGGAATTGATCACCCAATATTACCATGAAGCGCTGGAGAAATCGAAAGCAGGGGCCGACAGGAGCGAAGCACTCACCAGGCGGATCTTCAGCTTTGCACTCACCGTGGGGATCCTCTCACTCCTGCTGATCATCTTCATTGTCATACTGATTGCTGACGACCTGAACAAAGGGCAGAAAGCAAGAAGCGATCTGGTCAGAGAGAAGCAGCGAAGCGAACAGTTGATTGAGAGCCGCCACAAGTTGTTGCTATCGGTGTCGCACGACATCAAAACACCCCTCAGTTCGATCATGGGTTACCTGGAGATGTGGGAGAGCGATGAGATGCAGGAGGAGCGAAAACGGGAGTTACACTCCGCCAGAAGTTCCGCCAGGCATATCCTCAGCATGCTCTCTAACCTGCTGGAGTTCTCCCGAATGGAGCGCAACAGAGGGGTGCTGCGAAACGACCGGTTCGAAATGCATGAGCTGATGGAGGATATACTGGGAATGTTCCGGCCACTTGCAGAGGAGAAGGGGTTGCAACTGCAGGTTCAGAATCACCTCCCCCACCCCTTTGTCACCGAGAGTGATCAAACGCTCCTGAAACAGATCCTGGTGAATGTGATTTCCAACGGGGTGAAGTACACCCGAGAGGGGAGTGTGACCATTGATCTACGTCACGAAGAGCAGCTGGTGGTTACGATCACCGACACCGGCATCGGAATAGGGGAAGCGGAATTGAAAGAGATTTTCAAGCCTTTCTCCCGCGTGGGAGACCCCTTAAGTTCGGAGGGCAGCGGCTTCGGGCTCTATGTCACCCGGGGACTGGTAGATGCACTGAAAGGAGAGATCTCACTCACCTCCGAGAAAGGAAAGGGTACACGCGTGGTGATCAAGCTCCCGCTCTCCCCCATAGAGGATAGCACCACGGCAAACGCTGCAATCTCCCCCGCTTCAGGGGGTGCAACAGTGGAGAAGATCCTGATTTTTGAAGATGACCCCTCTCTGGGTAACATGCTCAGGGAGTATCTCACGCGCCAGGGGTGCAAGGTGAAGCTGTGTGGCGACCCACGTGATGTGAAAGGATTTGTGCAGGTGGTCTCATCGTTCGACCTGGTGATCACCGACCTGCAGATGAACGAGGTGAGCGGCACCGGAATCCTCCGTGCGATACGCGAAAAAGATCCGCTTATTCCGGTGTGGCTGATGACTGCTCACGACGACTATACCCCCGAACGAGCCGCTGCAGAGGGTTTCACTGGTTTGCTGTCCAAGCCTGTCCGGCTGGAGAAACTGCTTACGCTCCTTTCCGGCAACCATGGTGAGCGTAAAGATGTAGCGGCGGCGGGAGATCCCTTTCCAGGGCTGACGGCACTCTTCGGCAACGACCGGAAGGCGATCCGGGAGATATTGGCGGAGTTCGTGGAATCGGCTGACAAGGATATGGAAACACTATCGGACCTGATCGACGGGCACCGCTACCGCGAAGCGCAACAGCTTTGTCACCGCATCCATCCTTTCTACAGCCAGCTCGGTGCGGATGAGCTGGCAACCCAGATGCGCAGGATGGACCGTTTGCGGGAGGAGGAAGAGGATGCCTGGCCAGAATGGGAGGAGGCATTGCGCGAGACAGTGAAACAGGTGAAAGCGTTTACCGCCGCCATCCGGCGCGATCATTTATAGATCGATGCCATATTGGTGCATCTTGTTGTAGAGCGTCTTGCGGTCCACATTCAACAGGCGGGCTGCTTTTGTCTTGTTTCCACCCGCCATCTCCAGGGCACGAAGTATCTTTTCTTTTTCATTTCCGGGATCACGCGACAGCGAAATCTCCCGCTGCTGTGGTCCTGTCGTTTCCGCTCTGTCAATCAGCCTCTTTTGGGGCAGGTAGGGCAACGTCGCCGGGGTGATCTCTCTGTCGCGACAGAAAAGCACGGCCCGGCGGATCACGTTGCGCAGCTCACGCAGGTTACCCGGCCAGCCATATTCAGTCAGGAGTGATAAAGCCTCCGGAGTGATGCGCTCAGCATTTTTCTCCAGCTCACGGTTTGCCTCTTTCATGAAATGTAAGGCGTAAAGTTCGATGTCTCCGTTCCGGTACCGCAATGGCGGTACCGTGATGGTGAACTCGTTGATCCGGTGGTAGAGATCCTCGCGGAAACGGCCCCCGGCGATGGCCTTGAGCAGATCCTCGTTGGTGGCGGTCACAATCCGCACATCCACCTCTCTGTCTGTTGCCGACCCCACGGGACGGATCTTCTTCTCCTGGAGAGTACGTAGCAGCTGCATCTGTACACCGTAGGGCAGGTTTCCCACCTCGTCGAGAAAAAGGGTGCCGCCATCGGCTTCGGCAAAGAAACCGGTCTTGTTCTCCAGCGCGGTGGTGAATGATCCTTTCTTGTGTCCGAACAGCTCACTGGGTGCCAGCTCCGGAGAAAGCCCCCCACAATCGACCGCCACAAAGGGACCATTGGCACGACTGCTGCGCTGGTGAATGAGTCGTGCCACATGCTCCTTGCCAGTACCGCTCTCGCCGGTGATCATCACCGCCATCTGCGTAGGTGCCACCAGCTCCACATATTCATACATCTCTTTCACCGGAGCACTTTGTCCGAAGACGATGGCCTCCTGTTCCACGGGACTCACCACTATCTGTGACCGTTGTTCCTCCCCGGGTTTATCCTGCTCTCTACCGGAGCTGCAGGCCGCTTCAATCTTCTGCGACAGAATTGAGGGATTGACCGGCTTCTCCAGGTAATCGAATGCACCCAGCTTGATGGCCGACACGGCGGTCTGCACATCACCATAGCCGGTCATGATGATCACCGGCTCTCTCCTTCCCTTCTCCTTGAGCCAGGAGAGGAGCATGATGCCGTCGCCGTCGGGCAGTCGCAGGTCCGACAGCACCACCTGAAAGGTCTGCCTGGAGAGCACCTCTTGAGCAGCCTCCATGCCGGTGGCGAGGGTCACCCTGAAACCGTTTCGTTCGAACCACTTGTGCAGCATCGCCCCGAAAGAACGGTCATCTTCCACAATCAGTATGCTTCTGTTCACATCTTGATTATTCATGAGAGAATGTAAAGATAGTTTATTTCTCCTGATTGCTGCAAGTTGATCCGTCCCATTTTTGCTGCCTGTTTTCTGTGATGTGGGAGCTAAACGAATGAAAAAGGGAGCAGAGAGGCTTTTCAACACTCATCTAAAAATTGTATCTTTGACACAAATTATTCACGACATGCATGATCAGAAGAAAGAGCAGACGCTGCGGCAGAAAAAGGTGCAGCAATCAATCACAACCATGCAGGCCGATGCCTGCATCATCACCTCTCCGGTCAACCAGTACTGGCTCTGCGGATTTATTTTCGACGGTTATCTGCTCCTCTATCCCGAAGGGGAGGCGATGCTGTTCGTAAGACGCCCCACCGGCATCGCAGACGAGCGGGTGATCCAGATCCGCAAGCCGGAACAGATCCCCTCGCTATTACGCAGTGCCGGCTGTCCTTTACCGCGACGACTCTTGCTGGAGGCCGATCAGCTTACGTTCAGCAGTGCCACCCGCCTGCAGGCAGCCATGGAGACGCCGGAGCTGGTCAACATCTCGGGCGAGCTTCGCAGGTTACGCTCAGTGAAATCGGCATATGAACTGAACCAGATACGCGAGAGTGCCCAGGTACACCGGCAAGTGTATGAGCTGATCCCCTCGTTGTACCGCCGGGGGATGAGCGACCTGGAGCTGCAGATCGAAATTGAGCGGGAGATGCGTCTCCATGGCTCGGCAGGTATCTTCCGATCATTCGGGGAGAACATGGAGATCTTCATGGGTAGCCTGCTGGCGGGCGACAATGCCCAGGCGGCCTCTCCCTTCGACTTTGCACTGGGGGGCGGCGGCATCTCACCGCTGCTGCCCCTGGGTGCCAACGGCACGAAGCTGTTGCGGGGGATGACCCTGATGGTGGATATGGCGGGCAACTACCGCCCCTGGATGGACGACATGAGCCGCACCTTCGCAATTGAGGAGGTGCCCGGTATCGCCCGGCAGGCTCATCAGCTCTCTATCGCCATCGTCCATGCAATAGAACAAAGCACCCGGGCCGGAACCCCCTGCGCCGATCTCTACCACCTGGCAGTGCAGATGGTACAGGAGAAAGGGATGCAATCCTATTTCATGGGCACCACCCAGCAGGCGAAATTTATCGGCCACGGCGTAGGACTCGAGATCAACGAGCCACCGGTGCTGACACCCCGCTCAAAGGAGATTCTGGAAACAGGCATGGCAATTGCCGTGGAACCCAAGTTTGTGCTCCCCGGCATCGGCGCTGTGGGTATCGAGAACACCTATATTGTCCATGACGACCGCCTGGAGAAGGTCACACACTGCGAAGAATCACTTATCGTCTTATCGTAATCCATATTGCAACCTGATTATATACTATCCTCGGCAATAAATCAATTTTTATTTTTAAGTATGATACTGTATATTAAATAGTTGAATTAAAAATATTCTCGAAACCTGCCTGTTCTTCCTGTTTTTACTCGGGAAAAACCAAAATCATCAGGAGTTTTGCCGCTTCCTCATAGGTAAAATCTTTTGCAGGTTCAAAAAATCTTTCTACTTTTGCAATAAATATCATATTACAGATATTTTTGATATGTAAAATATCGATTAATCGATATTTTACATACGATAATGTTTTTTAGAAGCATGAAACGGATATTTGAACAAAAACTTTTGCGCTGGAAACAGCAAAAAAATGCATTGCCGTTGATGCTTGTCGGGGCGAGACAAACAGGTAAAACCTATTTGCTGTCAGCATTTTGCAAACAGCATTTCGAGGAAGTCATTACATTGAACTTTGCTGAAAATCCTGAATATAGGGATTTTTTCAGGCCTTCGATTGCCGCAAACGACATTATAAGGCGAATAGAATTATTTTTCAACCGAAAAATTGACGCGGCGAAAACGGTTTTCTTCTTCGACGAAATTCAGGATTGCGAGGAAGCGATTGCCGCGCTGAAATACTTTGCCGAATCGGAAGTCGACTACCGTGTGGTGGCGGCAGGAAGTATGTTGGGTGTAAAAATCAACCGCCTGAAATCGCCATTCCCAGTGGGAAAAGTGCAGATGGAGTACCTGTACCCAATGGATTTTGAAGAATTTCTGTGGGCACTGGGTGAAAATCTTTTGTCCGAAGAAATTCGCACACATTATGCCGGTAATCTGCCGTTTGCCGAAATCATACACAACAAGGCGCTGCAGCTCTACCACGCATATCTTTGCATTGGCGGAATGCCGGCTGCAGTGAAGAATTTTGTTGAAAATGAACGGGATTTAATGCGATTCAATACCGCAATACCCGCCGATATACTAACCGGTTATCTGGCCGATATGACAAAATATGCTGAAAAAGTGAACAGTGTAAAAATTCATGCGGTTTACCGGAGTATGCCCGCGCAGTTGGCACAGCAGAAGCGTTTTATGTATAAAACAGTGGAAAAAGGCGGAAATAAAGAAAAATTTCAAAATGCAATAGAATGGCTTGTACAGGCAAATATGTTGTTACCCTGCATTTTGGTCGAAATACCGCAACCGCCTTTGACTGCCTATTTTTCTGAATCCATGTTTAAACTTTATCTGTCTGACGTTGGCTTGCTGGTTTCGCTATCGCGACTGAGATTCGGCGATATTGTGAATAGTGCGGAAATGATGTATCGCGGTTTTCTGACTGAAAATTTTGTAGCACAAACATTTGTTGCCCACGGAATTAACCTGAACTACTGGAACTCGGGCAATCGTGCCGAAATTGATTTTCTGGCAGAATTGCAAGACGGAATAATTCCTGTGGAAGTAAAAGCCGCTGACAATGTCCGCTCTCACAGCTTGGGTGTCTATATGGAAAAATACAAACCCGCTTATGCCATTCGACTGTCGAGTAAAAATTTCGGGTTTACAAACGGCATAAAATCCGTACCGCTTTATGCTGCACATTGCCTATAATTTGTTTTACCTGTTCCTGAAGAAAGAGTAAATGAAATCATCAGGCTGGGCCCCGAAAGACAAAAAGAAGTGATTTATGCCATAGCCAAGGAAGGAAAGGCCAAAGAAGTAACGTCCTCACTTTTTATCCGCAAACACGGCCTGAAATCTTCCAGTACAGTGCAGTCTGCTTTACGTCAATTATTAGAAAAAGAATTTATAACAAGGGAGAATGATATCTATATCGTTTATGACAGGTTTTTCGGATTGTGGCTTGCACAAAAATTCGGCACAGGATACGCTGTTTAACTGAAATATCTTTCTGTTTTGGGACACTCCTGATTAAAAAAAGAGGATAGATCCAGACAAGATAACCGGCGCCTGCTGACAGACAAGAGAAGTAGTAGAGAATTCACCATCGGTTATACTCGTTAACAGACGCCTCTAATTCGACATTCTTATCAAACAGTATCAATAAGGTATTATGTCAAAAACAGTGTTTCATCGCAATAAAAAAGCCCCCGGGATTGACTCCCGAGGGCTCGTTGTAAAGGACGGCGGCTACCTACTCTCCCACATGATCTGCAGTACCATCGGCGCAATTGGGCTTAACTTCTCTGTTCGGAATGGGAAGAGGTGGATCCCCAACGCTATAACCACCTTAATGATTTTAGCCG
>JAHDQF010000026.1 GCA_018433945.1 Proteiniphilum sp.
GTACCGAACAAAACCATGACAAACACTTAAATCAAGGCACAAAACCCATAAGTTTACCAACTTCAAAATTAGTACAAAATTAGTACAACACGTTCTTCATATGACCTGACGGTCACACGAAGACCTATTTAGTTTTATTTTGATTGTAGCCATTTCAGATTCCTTCTTTAATGTCCGTTAAATACTTTTTCCATGCTGATGCCTCTGTTCTGGGCAACGGTATAGGGATCTCTCAGTTCGGTCAGCGCCTCGATGGTGGCTTTCACCAGGTTGTGCGGGTTGGAGGAGCCTTTAGACTTGGCCAGCACGTCGGTGATACCCACGCTCTCCAGTACGGCACGCATGGCACCACCCGCTTTCACGCCGGTACCGGTCACGGCCGGCTTGAGGAACACCTGTGCTCCGCCAAAACGGGCTACCTGCTCGTGGGGAATGGTACCCTTATATACCGGCACCTTCACCAGGTTCTTCTTGGCCGCTTCCACCCCCTTGGCGATAGCGGTGGTCACTTCACCCGCCTTGCCGAGGCCCCAGCCTACGATGCCGTCCTCGTTGCCCACCACCACGATGGCGGCAAAGGTGAAGGTACGACCTCCCTTGGTCACCTTGGTGGTACGATTAATAGCCACTAAACGGTCCTTTAATTCAATATCATTGGTCGATTTAACCTTGTTGTTCATTCCTGCCATAATCGTTAAAATTTAAGGCCACCTTTGCGGGCAGCATCAGCCAGTTCTTTAATACGTCCGTGATAAAGGTAGCCATTACGGTCGAAAGCGACCTTCTCAACACCTGCTTCCAGGGCATTCTTGGCTACCATCTCTCCTACTCTTGCTGCCTGCTCCCTCTTGGGAAGCTTTTCTTCAATCTTCAGGGAAGAAGCTGCAGCAAGGGTGCGACCGGTGAGGTCATCAATCACCTGTGCATATATCTGTTTGTTGCTCCTGAACACGGTCAGACGCGGACACTCTGCGGTGCCGCTGATCTTTCCGCGCACACGGGCTTTTATCTTCAATCTTCTTTCGTTCTTTGTAATCATTGCAATGTCGGTTTACCTGAATTATTTACCTGCTGTCTTACCCGATTTGCGGCGGAGCTGCTCACCCACGAACTTGATACCCTTGCCCTTATACGGCTCCGGTTTGCGGAATGAACGGATCTTGGCACACACCTGTCCGAGCAGCTGCTTATCACAAGACTCCAGCAAAATAAGCGGGTTTTTGTTTCTCTCCATCTTGGTCTCCACCTTGATCTCCGGCGGTAATTGCAGGAAGATGCTGTGGGTATAACCAAGCGATAACTCCAGAACCTGACCGTTGTTGGATACACGGTAACCAACACCTACCAGCTCCAGCTCTTTACGGAATCCTTCCGACACGCCAATGACCATGTTGTTCAACAGGGAACGGTAAAGGCCATGCTTGGCACGGTTTTCTTTCTCGTCATTGGGTCGTTCCACGGTGAGCACACCATTGTTGACCGACACTTTCATGTTTGGGTTTACCTGCTGCTGCAATTCTCCCTTGGGTCCTTTCAGCGTCACTACATTGTTCTCTCCCACTGTGACGGCCACGCCCGCGGGAAGGGTGATGGGTAATTTTCCTATTCTTGACATATTGCTCTCTCCTTCAAATTAATATACGTAACACAATACTTCACCACCCACTTTCTGTTCGCGGGCTTCCTTGTCTGTCATCACTCCGTTTGAAGTAGATAATATGGCAATACCCAAACCGTTCAGCACGCGCGGCATATCCTTGTATCCCACATACTGGCGCAAGCCAGGGGTGGAAACGCGTTTCAGTTTCTTGATTGCATTCACTTTGTTCACCGGATCGTACTTCAGGGCGATCATGATTGAACCCTGGGGACCATCCTCTACAAACTTGTAATTAAGAATGTAGCCTTTTTCAAAAAGAATCTTGGTGATGTCTTTTTTGAGATTTGATGCGGGGATCTCCACCACCCGGTGCTTTGCCTGGATGGCGTTCCTGAGCCGCGTCAAATAATCTGCTATTGGATCTGTCATATGAAAATTGTTTAAATTGATCCCGACTGCCGGGACAATATTTAATGAAAATTCTGTGCTGGTGCTACCAGCTTGCTTTCTTCACCCCGGGGATCAACCCTTTCGATGCCATTTCGCGGAACTGGATACGGGAGAGGCCAAACTGCCGCATGTATCCCTTGGGGCGCCCGGTAATTTTGCAACGGTTGTGCAGCCGCACCGGTGAAGCATTCTTGGGAATCGATTGAAGCGCTTCATAGTCGCCTTCAGCTATGTACCTGGCACGCCTTTCGGCGTAACGGGCAACCATCTTCGCTCTTTTTACCTCGCGGGCTTTCATTGATTCTTTTGCCATTATCTACTGATTTATGTGTTCAATGTTATGGGTCATTGCTTTGTTGCGGTACAGCCCGGTAGTGAGCCAGGCTTTCCCTGCAAACGCCTGCAATTAATCTTTTTTAAACGGTAATCCAAACTCTCTCAACAGTGCATAACCCTCCTCATCGGTGGCTGCGGTGGTGACGAACGTGATGTTCATCCCAAGCAGGCGGGTGATGTTGTCGATGTTGATCTCCGGGAAGATGATCTGCTCTTCAATCCCCATGGTGTAGTTGCCATGGCCATCCAGCTTGTTCCCGATACCCTTGAAGTCACGGATACGGGGCAGCGCCACACGTACCAGTCTTTCCAGGAACTCGTACATCTTTTCGCGACGGAGCGTCACACGTACGCCAATCGGCATCTTCCTGCGGAGCTTGAAGTTGGAGATGTCCTTGCGGGAGACGGTCTGTATCGCTTTCTGACCGGTGATGGCCGTCAGTTCATTGATGGCCGTCTCGATGATCTTCTTATCGGCTACAGCAATACCCAGACCCTGGTTGATCACGATCTTCTCCAGACGCGGCACCTGCATCACCGATTTGTAATTAAACTCCTTCATCAGGGCAGGCACCACACGCTCCTTATAATCTTTCTTTAAACTCACTTCGTATGTTGTCGTACTCATTTAATTTCCTCCCCCGATTTTTTAGCGTAACGTACTAATTTGCCTTTGCTGTTCACTTTTCTGCCTACGCGGGTGGGCTTGCCGGTCCTGGGATCCAGCGGATTCAGCTTGGAGATATGAATCGAAGCCTCTTTCTTCTCGATGCCTCCATTGGGATTCTGTGCGTTAGGCTTGCTATGCTTCGATACGATGTTCACCCCTTCCACCACTGCGCGGTTCTTGCTTACAAGCACCTCCAGCACGCGGCCGGTTTTGCCTTTGTCCTCACCGGAGTTGACATAGACCGTATCGCCTTTCTTGATATGTAATTTACTCATTGCCTGTGATTGATTAATGGATTATAATACTTCAGGAGCTAATGAAACAATCTTCATGTTGGTCGTACGAAGCTCCCGTGCAACAGGACCGAAGATACGGCTTCCACGCAACTCGCCGGCATTGTTGAGCAACACGCAGGCATTGTCGTCGAAACGAATGTAAGAACCATCGGCACGACGGATCTCTTTCTTCGTACGCACGATAATTGCTTTCGATACTGTTCCTTTCTTTATATCACTCGATGGGATCGCGCTCTTGACAGTGACAACAATGACATCCCCTACCGACGCGTAACGTCTTTTTGTACCGCCCAGCACACGGATGCAAAGAACCTCCTTGGCTCCGCTGTTGTCCGTAACTGTTAATCTTGATTCTTGTTGTATCATCTTACTTGGCCCTTTCCATTACTTCAACCACTCTCCATCTCTTCGACTTGCTCAAAGGACGGGTTTCCATTATACGTACTGTATCCCCAATGTTACAGTCATTCATCTCATCATGGGCGTGAAATTTCTTCGTTTTGTTAACGAACTTCCCATATATAGGGTGTTTCTCTTTCCATTTCACAGCAACGGTGACGGTCTTATCCATCTTATTGCTGGAAACGACCCCGATTCTTTCCTTTCTTAAATTTCTCGTTTCCATTCGCTATCTTATTGCTTATTTTTCATCTCTCTTGCGCGCAGCTCCGTGTGGAGGCGGGCAATGTTCCTGCGCTTCTCCCGGATGGAGCCTGAATCATCGAGCGGGGTGATGGTGTGGTTGATCTTCAATTGGGCCAATGCCACCGATTCAGCCTCCAGTCTCTCTTTCAGATCCTTGTCTGACAACTCTTTCAGTTCTTCTTGCTTCTTCATCTCGCGTTACGAATTTTGATTATAATCATAATCTATCCTTGCCACAAATTTGGTGGTCACCGGCAACTTCTGAGCCGCTAAACGCAAAGCTTCTTTTGCCACCTCGTAGGAAACGCCTTCAATCTCGAAAAGGATACGGCCCGGGGTGATGGGAGCCACAAATCCTTCCGGATTACCTTTACCCTTACCCATACGCACTTCGGCGGGCTTCTTGGTGATCGGCTTATCCGGGAAAATACGCACCCAAACCTGTCCCTGACGTTGCATATAGCGTGTTACAGCGATACGGGCAGCTTCAATCTGTCTTCCGGTGATCCATTTCGACTCGAGCGACTTGATCCCAAAAGAGCCGAATGCCAGCTGATTACCGCGACCGGCCATACCTTTCATACGGCCTTTCTGCTGTCTTCTGAACTTTGTTTTCTTCGGTTGTAACATATCTTCTTCAATTAAGCGTTGTTTTTGTTGTTCCTCCTGTTACGCCGGCCGCCTCTGCCACCCTCGGGACGGTTTCCGCCACCCCCACGGTTGCCTGCTGAACGGTTGTCTTTCGATGTTGCGAACGAAGGAGCCAAATCTTTCTTGCCATAGATCTCACCGCGGCAGATCCATACCTTGATACCGATGATACCCACCTTGGTAAGCGCTTCGGCCTGTGCATAGTCGATATCGGCACGGAAGGTGTGAAGCGGTGTACGGCCCTCCTTATACATCTCCGAGCGAGCCATCTCGGCGCCATTCAGACGTCCCGATACCTGCACCTTGATCCCTTCGGCACCCATGCGCATGGTGGCAGCGATGGCCATCTTCACCGCACGGCGATAGGCGATCTTGCCCTCCAGCTGGCGGGCAATGTTGTTTGCCACGATCATGGCGTCGAGTTCCGGTTTCTTGATCTCAAAAATATTGATCTGGATATCCTTGTCGGTGATCTTCATCAGCTCTTCCTTGAGCTTATCCACCTCCTGGCCGCCCTTGCCGATGATGATGCCGGGGCGTGCGGTGCAGATGGTGATGGTCACCAGTTTCAGTGTGCGCTCAATCACAATGCGAGATACACTGGCCTTGGCAAGACGGGCATTCAAATAGGTACGGATCTTGCTGTCTTCGAGCAAGGTGTCACCGTAATTATTTCCGCCGTACCAGTTAGAGTCCCATCCCTTGATGATTCCCAAACGATTTGCTATCGGATTTACTTTCTGTCCCATCTTCTTAGTTTTCTGCTGTTTCTTTGTTCAATGTATCTACGACGATTGTCACGTGGTTCGACCGTTTACGTATCCGGTAACCGCGGCCCTGCGGTGCGGGGCGGAGACGCTTCAGCATGGATCCTCCGTCCACGGTGATGGTCTTGATATAGAGTTCGCCGGTCTCCGCCTTGCGCTCATTCTTCTGTTCCCAGTTGGCGATGGCTGAAAGCAACAACTTCTCAATCCTGCTCGATGCCTCCTTGTTGGAGAACTTCAGCACGCCAAGGGCCTTGAACACCTCCATGCCACGCACCATGTCGGCCACGTAACGCATCTTGCGGGGTGAAGTAGGCACGTTCTTCAGGACGGCGAGAGAAACCGTCTTGCGGTTCTCTTTTCTTTGTTCGGCTGATATTCTTTTTCTAACACTCATATCTTTTCTGTTTTTCTTTGTTCGTTAAGCCCCCTGACCTTATTTCTTCCTGTTGCCCGAGTGTCCGCGGAACGTACGGGTAACAGCGAATTCGCCCAGCTTGTGCCCTACCATGTTCTCGGTGATATATACCGGGATAAACTTGTTCCCGTTGTGCACCGCAATGGTGTGTCCAACAAAATCAGGAGATATCATGGAAGCACGGGCCCATGTCTTCACCACAGCTTTCTTTCCGCTGTCGTTCATCGCATTTACCTTTTGTTCCAGTTTCAGGTTGATATAGGGACCTTTCTTTAATGATCTGCTCATAGTTGTGAATGAATTTAAATCAGATTACTTCTTTTTTCTTCTCTCTACGATGTATTTCGAAGAATGTTTTTTGGGCGATCTTGTCTTCAAGCCCTTTGAATATAAGCCCTTGGGCGATCTGGGATGTCCCCCCGACGCGCGTCCTTCACCACCACCCATGGGGTGATCTACCGGGTTCTTCACCACACCACGGGTGTGTGGGCGGCGACCCAGCCAGCGTGAACGACCGGCTTTACCTGATTTTTCCAGAGCATGATCCGAATTACCCACACTGCCAATGGTGGCTTTGCAGGCAGAAAGAATCTTGCGAATTTCACCGGAAGGCATCTTGATGATCGCGTAATTATCTTCACGCGACACCAGCTGCGCAAAAGTTCCGGCCGAACGTGCCATTTTGGCTCCCTGTCCGGGGCGCAACTCAATGTTGTGCACCACCGTACCGATGGGTATCACCGACAGGGGCAACGCATTTCCAACTTCCGGGGCAGCATCGGGCCCCGACATCACTGAGGTTCCTACTTGAAGACCGTTGGGGGCAAGGATATAGCTCTTCTCGCCGTCGGCATAGTAAAGCAGCGCGATGCGTGCCGAACGGTTGGGATCATATTCAATGCTCTTCACAACGGCCGGGATACCATCTTTCGTTCTCTTGAAGTCGATCATCCTGTAACGTCTCTTGTGACCGCCACCCAGGTAACCCATGGTCATCTTTCCCTGGTTGTTGCGTCCACCCGTTGTCTTCTTACCAACTACGAGAGATTTCTCCGGTACACTTGCAGTGATTGTTTCAAATGAACCGATAATCTTGTGTCTCTGCCCCGGTGTTGTGGGCTTAAATTTACGTATTGCCATGTTGTTTAAATGTTGCTAAATAGATCGATCGTTTCACCTTTTCTCAAGGTGATGATTGCTTTCTTGTATGCGGCAGTCTTCCCAAACACTACACCCGATTTGGTATAGCGGCTCTTCACCTTGCCATCATACTTCATTGTGTTCACGTTCTCCACATGAACCTTGTACAGCTCTTCCACGGCGTTTTTAATCTGAACCTTGTTTGCAGAAGGAGCCACAATGAAGCCGTAACGGTTTTCATACTTTTCCGTCAGAGCGGTCTGCTTTTCCGTGAATATCGGTTTTACAATTATACCCATCTTTTTTATTCTCCTTTTGCGTTAAACAGGTGATCAATCGCGGCGATCGATGACTCGGTCATCACCATGCTGCTACAATTCATGATAGCGTATGTGTTTATCTCAGAGGCTGTTATCACATTCACTCTCTGTAAATTACGAGCCGACAAATATACGTTTTTATTTTGAGCCGGCAAAACGAAAAGTAGCTTTTTATCAGCCAGTTGCAGATTCTTTGTCAGTGAGGCAAACGCTTTGGTTTTCGGGGTATCGAACAGGAGATCCTCAACCACAATGATACCGTTGTTCTTTGCCTTGAGTGAGAGAGCCGACTTACGTGCCAGCACTTTCACCTTCTTGTTGAGCTTGAAGCTGTAATCGCGTGGTTTGGGACCGAAAACACGGGCACCACCCACCAGCAAGGGCGAATTGATGTCACCCCTGCGGGCGCCACCGCTACCTTTCTGACGGATCAGCTTGCGGGTGCTGCCGGAGAGTTCGCTTCTCTCTTTCGACTTGTGGGTACCCTGACGCTGGTTGGCCAGGTACTGTTTCACATCGAGCCAGATAACATGTTCGTTCGGTTCAATACCGAAAATGGAATCGTCGAGATTCACTTTCTTGTCTGTTACCTCTCCTTTGCTATTGTAGATACTTAATTCCATTTCTTACTTCTCAATTAATACGATTGAACCTTTCGCTCCCGGCACCGACCCCTTCACCAGAAGGAGGTTGTGTTCGGGAATTACCTTAACTACCTGCAGGTTCTGAACGGTTACCCGCTCGTTACCCATCTGTCCGGCCATGCGCATACCCTTGAACACCTTTGCGGGGTATGAAGCGGCTCCGATGGAACCGGGGGCACGCAGCCTGTTGTGCTGTCCGTGTGTGGACTGGCCCACACCGGCAAATCCGTGGCGTTTCACCACACCCTGGAAACCTTTTCCCTTGGAGGTGCCGATCACATCTACATAGACGGTATCGTTGAAAAGATCAACAGTGATCTCGGAACCCAACTGGTAGTTGCTTCCGAATCCTTTGAACTCGGCCAAGTGTCTCTTGGGGCTTACTCCTGCTTTCTTGAAGTGACCCTGTTCAGCGTTGGGGGTGTGCTTCTCTTTCTTGTCCACAAACCCGAGCTGAATAGCATCGTAGCCGTCTTTGTCGGCTGTCTTCACCTGAGTAACCACGCAAGGACCTGCTTCGATAACAGTGCATGGAATATTTTTTCCCTCGGCACTGAAAACGGATGTCATTCCGATTTTTTTTCCTAATAATCCTGGCATTTCTCTGTTGTTTAATTAATTATAGCTGTAAGCTTTAAGCTTTAAGCTTTAAGCTTATTGCTTACAGCTTACCACTTATCGCTTATCGCTTACAGCTTATCGCTTACAGCTTTTATCACACTTTAATCTCTACTTCCACACCGCTGGGCAGCTCAAGCTTCATCAGTGCATCCACTGTCTTGGCCGTAGAGCTGTAGATATCGATGAGACGCTTGAAGGAGGCCAGCTCGAACTGTTCACGTGACTTCTTGTTCACGAAGGTGGAACGGTTCACGGTAAAGATGCGCTTGTGCGTCGGCAGGGGTATGGGACCGCTCACCACTGCACCCGTAGCTTTTACGGTTTTCACGATTTTCTCGGCAGACTTGTCCACCAGGCTGTAATCGTAAGATTTCAGTTTGATTCTGATTTTTTGGTTCATATCATTTTATGCATAAAATTGTTTTGCCCTTACTTGATCAAATCCACACGTCCCTTCACCTCTGTCAACACCTGTCTGGCAATCGATGAGGAGACCTCTTCGAAGTGAGAGAATGACATGGTTGATGTGGCACGTCCCGAGGTGATGGTACGCAGCGAGGTCACATAGCCGAACATCTCCGACAACGGTACCTTGGCTTTCACCACACGGGCTCCCGAGCGGTTCGATTCCATACCTTCCACCTGTCCGCGACGTTTGTTCAGGTCGGAAATCACATCCCCCATACTCTCCTCGGGGGTCACCACCTCTACCTTCATGATCGGCTCCAGCAATACGGGGGCTGCTTTCTCGCAAGCACTCTTGAAAGCCTGCATGGCGCAGATCTCAAACGAAAGCTGATCAGAATCCACCGGGTGATACGAACCGTCGAGTACGGTCACCTTCAGTTTGTTGACTGCATATCCTGCCAGTACACCATTCTTCATGGCGCGCTGGAATCCTTTCTGTATGGAGGGGATATACTCCTTGGGGATGTTACCGCCCTTCACCTCATCCACGAACTGCAATTCGCCTTCAAAATCGGGATCGGCCGGTTCCACACGCACGATCATATCGGCATACTTACCACGACCACCGGTCTGCTTCTTGTAGGTCTCACGCAATTCCACCGCCTTGGTGATGGCCTCTTTGTAGGTTACCTGGGGACGACCCTGGTTGGCTTCCACCTTGAACTCCCGTTTCAGACGGTCGATGATGATCTCCAGGTGCAGCTCACCCATGCCGGAGATCACGGTCTGACCGGTCTCTTCATCGGTCCTCACGGTGAAGGTGGGATCCTCCTCGGCCAGCTTGGCCAAGCCGGCCGACAGCTTATCGAGATCTTTCTGTGTCTTGGGTTCCACAGCGATGCCAATCACCGGTTCGGGGAAGTCGATCGCCTCGAGGATGATCGGCTTGTGCTCGTCACAGAGGGTGTCACCCGTGCGGATATCCTTGAATCCTACGCCGGCACCGATGTCACCCGTACCAATAAACTCTTTCGGGTTCTGCTTGTTGGAGTGCATCTGAAACAGACGAGAGATACGTTCTTTTTTACCCGAACGGGGGTTGTAAACATAGGATCCTGCTTCAATCTCACCCGAGTAAACCCGGAAGAAGCAGAGACGTCCCACGTAAGGGTCAGTGGCGATCTTGAACGCCAGTGCGCACATCGGTTCATCCGGGTCGGGATGACGTACCAGCACCTTTTCGGTATCTTTGGGGTCGGTGCCGGTGATTGCCTCGGTGTCAACCGGGCTGGGCAGGTAGGCACACACCGCGTCAAGCAGCGTCTGCACACCCTTGTTCTTGAACGAAGAGCCGCAGATCATCGGATTGATCTGCATGGAGAGTGTCCCCTTGCGGATCGCTCTTTTGATCTCATCCTCCGTAATGGAGCTTGGATCATCGAAAAATTTCTCCATCAGTCCATCGTCACACTCGGCAATGGTCTCAAGCATCTTCTCGCGCCACTCCTTAGCCTCCTCCAGCAGGTCGTCCGGGATATCCACCACGTCGTAGTCGGCACCCATGGTCTCATCATGCCAGTAGAGCGCTTTCATCCGCACCAGGTCTACCACCCCCTTGAATGTCTCCTCCGCACCAATGGGGATCTGGATGGGACAGGGGTTGGCACCCAACATCTCTTTCACCTGGCGAACCACGTCGAAAAAGTTGGCACCGGAACGGTCCATCTTGTTCACATACCCCACACGGGGCACCTTATATTTGTCAGCCTGGCGCCATACAGTCTCCGACTGCGGCTCCACACCACCTACCGCACAAAACGTCGCTACGGCACCATCCAGCACGCGCAGCGAACGCTCCACCTCCACCGTGAAATCCACGTGTCCCGGGGTGTCGATCAGGTTGATCTTGTAGGTCTGGTCGTCATATCTCCAGTTCGTGGTGGTGGCAGCAGAGGTGATGGTGATCCCACGCTCCTGCTCCTGCTCCATCCAGTCCATGGTGGCTGCACCGTCATGCACCTCCCCAATCTTGTGCGTGAGTCCTGTGTAGTACAGGATACGCTCCGAGGTGGTGGTCTTGCCGGCATCGATATGCGCCATGATACCTATGTTACGAGTGAATTTTAATGCTTCTTTTGAACCCTTAGCCATCTTTTTTACCTTCTATCTTATGTTAAAATCTAAAGTGGGCAAAAGCACGGTTCGCCTCTGCCATTCTGTGCATATCTTCCTTCCGCTTGAATGCACCGCCCTGACCGTTGAATGCATCCACAATCTCGGCTGCCAGCTTGTCGGCCATTGTTTTGCCTCCTCTCTTGCGTGCATAGAGAATGAGGTTCTTCATTGAAACGGATTCTTTTCTTTCGGGACGGATCTCGGTAGGTACCTGGAAAGTGGCTCCGCCTACACGGCGTGACTTCACTTCTACCTGAGGGGTGATATTATCGAGGGCAGCTTTCCAGATCTCGAGAGCTGATTTCTCTTCGTTGGGCAATTTCGCCTTTACATTGTTCAGTGCGGTGTAGAAGATGTCGTATGAGATGCTCTTCTTGCCGTCATACATCAGGTGGTTAACAAACTTTGTTACCCTTACATCACCATAAACAGGATCCGGAAGGACCTGTCTTTTCTTAGGTTTTGCTTTTCTCATTGTTTAATAAGATTTTTGTGTTGTTTGGTTGCCTTTTATCGTCTTCAACGAGCTCCTCTGAGCTCATTTACTCAACCGGTCATAAAGTAGCAATGTCCAAAAATTTCAACAGCGATTTTTTACAATTTATACTTCTTAACTGAATTGCGTACCAGTCGGAACAAGTTTACTTCTTACCCCCCTTGGTTGGTGCGGCTGTCTTTGCTCCCGGCTTGGGTCGCTTGGCTCCATACTTGGAACGTCTCTGGGTACGACCGTTCACGCCGGCAGTATCAAGTGTTCCGCGCACAATGTGGTAACGTACACCCGGAAGGTCTTTCACACGACCACCGCGCACCAA
>JAHDQF010000032.1 GCA_018433945.1 Proteiniphilum sp.
AGCCCTCAATAAGCTGATATATAACAACATCAATCCAGGGATAGCGGCATGAGGAAAAATTCAAAAAAAGTTACAACAGGATGTCGACAACCCTGCGACATTCTTCATCATTGTTCAGGAAAAGGGCACCTGAGTAGTTACTAATTTTCGCCGGTTTATGCATGCTGCGGATTGATATCTGTAGGGGGCCGACCGGTTCTATCGATTGGATGATCCCTGCACCTTTGTGGTCACCGGAGGTGTTTACGAGATGAACCAACTTTTTGCCTTTTAACTGACCAATGGAGACATCAATCCAGGGTGAACCGCTGACTTCTACCAGAGGATTGGGAAACATAACCTGGACGGCGGCATTTAACTGTTCCCGTAATTTTTCATTGCCGCTTTTCTCATACACTGCTCCTATCGCTACAGGGAGAAAACCTATTTTTCCTTTTCCCAATGTACTGGATGTGACTCGGGTATTCTGTAATTGCATGCCTGCCAATGAAGCAAAATATGCGGAAGTTTCCTGACCGATTATCAGCAAACTACCCCCTCCCTTGGCATATTCCACCAAATCGGTGCAAAATGCAGGGGAAATATTTTTCCATTCCGGGATCACAACGATGGGAAACCGGCTCATGTCGGGCGCCAGGGTCTCTTCGCTTACTAAATCGACACTGTACTGGCTTTCGAGAAGGCATTGAAGTACTCCTTGGGATTGTCCCTTATATTGCGGAAATAAACTTCCTGCATTGCGTTGGTAGTCGCTTGTTGACAATAGAAGTGCGACCTGTGGGATCTGCACCGAATGATGACACCACGGTTGACGTTCGCGGGCAAATTTTGCCACTTCCTCCATAACCTGCATTTCTTCCAACCGTACCGAGCCATCGCGGTTCTGTTTGAAATAGGCCTGAAAACCACCGCCTAATGCTAATACGATGGCTGCTTCGCGTTTCAGTTGCACGGCAGTTTTTTGTTCACGTGGAAAAGGATTCGTAGAAAAACTCCATGCCATCAAATCCCACGGAAGGCCCTGAGAAGCCAGATAACGTCCTGCATAACGGGCGGAATTTACACTGTTGTTTGGTGCATAATCGCCAGAGAGGAAATCAAGTGCTACAGAAACCGGTTCCGGCATGTGATGTGTGAAA
>JAHDQF010000024.1 GCA_018433945.1 Proteiniphilum sp.
AGTCCAACCCCTCTGAAGTGAAGATGCAGGAGTGGATAGAGAGGCTCTGGGGCGAGAAAAAGGGTTAGTACCACTCGGCACCCCGGTCGTAAGGCGAGCTGCGCTGTTCATATTTCAAATCTTGCAACAGGGTGGAGTTTGCGCGGATGGTGAAGTTGTAAGATTTGTAAGGCCCGATCGGAATGAAGCTGGCCGACATGCTCCAGCAGTGCAGGTTGCGGTTCAGCGTGCAATTGATATTCGTAAACTTTTTAAGGTCAAAATTGTAATCGGTGTTGAAGGTAAAGTTCCAGTTTTTTGTAGGTTGCAGCGAGCCGCTTAACCCGAAATTATGGGTGAGTCGTCCTTTGTATTCCATCTTCTCCTTGTCGAACTCACCATAGCCATACCGCAACGAGTAGTTGAAGGATAGGTTCCAGTTGACCGCATTTTTCAGGTAGCCGTCGGGATCAAACTCGCCCACTGACTGGTCTCCCTGGCTCATCCTATTGTCTCTCCCGGCCGTTTCATAGGGATTCTCTCCCATGGTGCCGTCGTCGGGCATCATGGTGTTGGAGTCATCAGCATCATCCTCTTCGCTCTTTTCCCTGCTGAACAGCTTCTTGAAGGTATCCTGGTTGAGCGAGTAGGAGAAGCTGGTGCCGGTGTTCATTAGCTTACCGATGCCCTTACCGTTGAGTGCCCGCAGCTTATCCACCTGTCTTGGGTTACCGTTCTGGTCCAGTTCGTACAGGTAGGGATCCCAGGTGGCGTTCAGGCTGAGGGTGTATGATTTGGAGAACTTCAGCCGGATGTTGGAGTTGATCATGCTCCACTTCATTGAGTCGGCCATCATGTTGTAGCTAAAGCCAATGCCCAGATCGTCGATCAGGCTGATCTTGCGTGTGCCTGTGGAGTCACTGTCGTCCCGTATTTTCATCTCCAGGTTGTTCTTGAAGTCAAAGCCGATGCTTCCGCTCTCTCCTTTGGGTGCGGTACCGAACATCATGGAGGCATAGGGGGAGTAGGTATATTCCACATCTTCGCCATATTCGTTCTTGTAGGTGTAGGTCTCGTAAAAATTGTACTTCGGGTCACTGAAGTCGGGTCGGTAGCTGAGGCTGATGCTGGGGGTGAAGACATGTCGGATGGCCTGCACCTTGTTGCCGAAGATCTTCCAGGGGGTGTACATCCCGTAGATCTTGGTCTGTGCACTGAGTGAAGTATTGTAGTCGTAGACCCGTTTGAAACCCAGTACAGTATCCACCGGTACATTTTTCCTGGCAACGGGGTCCCACGCCTGCTTGTATGCACCGGTATACCACCGTTCGGTGTAGTTGATGGAGGGAGATAGCTGGATGAAGTCGAACAGAGAGAAGGTGGCGCTCACCGGTATGTTGTGGCGCATGCCGTTTGTCCAGTCCCTCACCAGGTTCGCTTTGAGGAACCTGTCTTCTTTGGTGGTGATGGAGTTGCGGAACTCACCGGAGTAGCTCATGGATATTTTTTCGTACCATCGCTCATCACCAACCGCATTCTTGCGTTTGAAAGGGTAGATGCGGCTCATGTTCACCGAGAGGTTAGGCAGTGTGGCGGCGATGGTGGAGTCGCGAGACACCTGGTTGATGTTCATGGTGGCCGATAGGCTCCAGGGTGAGTCGGGGAAGCGCTGTGTGATGTTCACACTCGAGCTCTTGGTATTGTTGGAGGCCTCGCGTGAGTAGAGGCGGCTGAGATCGCGGTGGTTGTTGCGGCTGGTAGAGAAGTTGACGCTGGCTGAGAGGGTGCGGTACATGTTGGCCTTGGGATCCTGCGAGTGCGACCAGTTGATGCGCAGGTCTTTGGCCACGGAGTAAGCCTCCGGCACCACATCCTTCAGCTCCCGTTCACCGGTGACGGTGTTGAGATAGTAGATATTCACATTGCCGGAGTACTTATACCGTTTACGGTAGTTGGAACGGGCGCCGATACCCCATGACCCTTTTGTGTATATCTCGCCTGTCACGGCCAGGTCCACATAGTCATTCAGGGCAAAGTAGTAACCGCCGTTTTGCAGGTAGAAGCCGCGGGTCATCTCATCGCCGTAGCTGGGCATGATGATACCGGATGAGTAGGTAGTGGTGAAAGGGAAGAAGGCGAAAGGCAGCACAATGGGGAAAAGCGGCACGTCGGCCACCACCAGCCAGGCGGGGCCGGTCACCACATCCTTTCCGGGGCGTACCTTCGCCTTGGAGAGGTTGAGGTAGAAGTGCGGGTGATCATGGTTGTCGCAGGTGGTGTACTTGGCGTTGCGCATGAAGAAGGAATTGTCGGCGTTCATCTTGGCTTCGTTGGCCACTATATGTCCTTCTCCCTGCTGTGTGACCACATTGTGTATGAAAGCCTTGCGGGTCTCGAAGTTGTAACGAACTTTTTTCATCTCATACTCGGTGCCACCCTCCGAGAATACCGGATAGCCAAACTCTTTTCCCAGTGAGTCCAGCCCGAAGGTAGCGGAGATGGTGCTGCTATCCATGTCCATGGTGATCTGCTCCCCTTTGATTCCCAGGTCTCCATATTTGATGTCCGCCTCTCCGAAGAGGTAACCCATGTTATCGGCGGTGAAGATCATTGAATCTTTGGCGGTGTAAAAAACAGCCGCTTCCAGGGTCTGCTTCCCGGTGGCTGACAGGGAGTCTTGCGGGGTGGCCGTGAGGGAGTCCTGAGCGGATAAGGCGAGTGAATCCGGTGGTGTGAGCGTCAGCGAGTCAATCCCCTGCAGGGTGTCGCTAAGAGCAGTCAGTGATCCGGCGGCCTCCACCAGTAGTGTAGTGTCAACCCTCAGGGTGCTGTCGCTTGTACTGTTGGTGAGAGAGGATGAAAGCGTGTCACGATCAGTAAGCACCGTATCGGCCGGTAGAGCTTCCGATGCAGGGGGCTGACCTGTCTGATCTGCTGTGCTCGTGGTCTGTCGGACGGAGGAGCAGTGGATGAAGAAAGTCAACAGGAGAAGAAGATATGTAACACGTAACAATCGCCTCATGCGGTATATGCAGATAGTCTCCTATGGTTTTTACCCGCAAAACTACTCATTAAAGAATAATTCTGCAGCAAAAATAATAAAAAGAAACTTAAGAGAGGCGGAATAGGGCTTTTTTAAAGAGGTTGAAGTCGTTTGGAAGGGGCATGGCCTGTTTTTTGCCCTGCATGAATGCTGCCAATCCATCTGGAATTTCCAATGCCTCGCCGGTGCACTCCTCCACTGTCTCTTTGAACTTGGCCGGGTGGGCGGTGGCCAGGAAGATACCCGTTTCACCAGGTTGCAGCCCCTCCTTCAGGGCCAAGTAACCACAGGCACCATGTGGGTCGAGCAGGTATCCTGTACGTTGTTTGGTTTCCCGGATGGTCTCTTGAATCTCCTCGTCGTTGTAACGATAGGCAGAGATATCGCCAGTGATGGCGCGATGGTCGTGTCCGTAGAGATCCAGGATGCGGTCGAAGTTGCTGGGGGCACCCACATCCATGGCGTTGGCGATTGTTTGTACCGACGATCTGGGTGAATATTTACCCGAGAGCAGATATTCGCGAAACACATCGTTACGGTTGTTAGCGGCGATGAATCGCTCCACGGGAAGCCCCATCCGCTTAGCAAAGAGGCCGGCAGTGAGGTTACCCAGGTTGCCACTGGGAACAGAGATCACAGTCCGTGCAGCGGGATGGTGTTGCTTCAGTTGTGCCCAAGCGTGGAAGTAGTAGAACGACTGTGGCAGGAACCTGGCGACGTTGATCGAGTTGGCGGAAGTGAGCCGGAGCTTGAGGTTGAGCTCCTCGTCCATGAAAGCGTTCTTCACCAGCGCCTGGCAGTCGTCGAAGGTGCCGTCCACCTCCAGTGCTGTGATGTTCTGCCCCAGTGTGGTGAATTGAGCCTCCTGGATGTCGCTCACCTTTCCGGAGGGATAGAGCACGAACACACGGATTCCCTCCACACCCAGGAAACCGTTGGCCACAGCGCTGCCGGTATCTCCGGAGGTGGCTACCAGCACCTTCACCTCGTCCTGCTGTTGTTTCTTCACAAAGTAAGAAAGCATGCGCGCCATAAAGCGGGCACCCACATCCTTGAACGCGAAGGTGGGGCCGTGGAAGAGCTCCAGCGCCCAGATGTTCTCCTCCACCTGCCGGAGTGGAATTTCGAAGCTGAGGGTGTCGGCAACAATGGCATCCAGTTCCTGTTGAGGGATATCTTCGCCGAAGAAAGAGCGAGCAACGGTCTGGGCGATCGAAGTCAGGTTCATTTCCTCTATTTTGTTAAAAAATGAGGAGGGTAGCTGGCCAATGGTTTCAGGCATATACAACCCTCTGTCGGGAGCCAGTCCTTTGATGACGGCCTCTTTCAGGGAGACGGTGGTCGATTGTTTTTGGGTACTGTAGTAGAGCATGATAATTTAGCTTTCAGCTTTCAGCTTTGTTGGTGAAATCTTTTGATGGGCAGCGGTTTAGCTTTCAGCTTTCAGCATGTTAGGGATAAAAGATTGTTTTCATGAACTGGTCGCCGTGCAGCAGGCCGTAGCTCCCTTCCCTGGCAGCGAACTCGTCGTAACGCTGAACATCATCGGCCTTTATATTCCTGTGCCAGATCAGGAAGGGAATCGCATCGCGTGTGTGGGTGCGGATGGCGCAGGGGGTAGGGTGATCGGGCAGGATGGCGATGGTGACCGGCTCGTTCCATTTCATTGTCTCCTCGTAAATTGTTTTGACGATCCGTGCATCGAGATATTCGATTGTTTTTACTTTCAGTGCCACATCACCCTCATGGCCCGCCTCGTCACTCGCCTCCACATGAAGGTAAACGAAGTCCTTGTCTTTCAATGCCTTGATGGCAGCCGCTGCTTTTCCCTCGTAATTGGTGTCATAGAGTCCCGTGGCACCTTCCACCATGATCACCTCAAGCCCTGCATAGACCCCGATGCCGCGGATCAGGTCCACCGCCGAGATCACCGCACCGCTGCGGATGGGGTAGAGTTCGCTCAGGGGTTTCATCTGCGGGCGGTAGCCGGGCGACCAGGGCCAGATGCTGTTGGCCGGATGCTTTCCTTGGGCAATTCTTTTCCTGTTCACCGGATGATCGCGTAGCAGCTCCTGTGATCTCAGGATCAGTCTGTTCAGCGCGTCAGCCGTAGCTTCGGCATCAGGATGGGCAGCTTTGACCAGGTGGGGACGGAAGGGATGTTCCGGGATGTCGTGCGGTGGGGTGCACGTGAGCCGCTTGTCACCCCCCTGCATCTTCAGCAGGTGCCGATAGGAGACCCCGGGGTAGAAGTGGAAGATCTCATCACCCAGCCTGTCGTTCAGGAAGTGAATCAGCTCCCCGGCCTCCTCGCTGCTGATGTGTCCGGCAGAGTGGTTAACCAGTTGTTCGCCATTGATGCAAACGAGGTTGCAGCGCATGGCCAGCTCACCGGGGAGGATTTCCACCCCCATGCTGGCTGCTTCCAGCACACCTCTTCCCTCAAAGACGGATGGGAGGTCGTAACCCAGCACCGAGAGGTTGGCAATCTCACTACCGGGTGCGAATCCGTCGGGGACGGTGTTCAGCAGCCCGTTCCTGCCCATTCGGGCAAGCAAGTCCATATAGGGGGTCTCTGCTGCCTGCAGCGTTGTTTTGTTTCCCAGGGCAGGAATTGGCTCGTCGGCCATCCCATCGCCCAGAATGATGATGGTTTTATGCGTCATTTTATCGGATATTGGCAATAGAGATGATATCGGCAAAGACACCGGCAGCTGTTACGCTGGCACCGGCACCGTAACCCTTGATCACCATCGGGTACTCGTTGTAGCGTTCGGTGGTGATCATGATGATGTTGTTGCTCCCCTCCAGGTCGTAAAAAGGATGTCCCTTCTCCACCTCGCGGAGCCCTACTTCGCACCTGCCGTTGTCGTACGAAGCTACGAAGCGCAGCCTCTTCTCCTCCCTGGCCAACTTCCGGCGGCGTTCCTCAAACGAGGCATCCAGCTCAGGGATGGTCTGCCAGAACGTTTCCAGGCTTCCCTCGAAATATTGTTGTGGGACAAACAGTTTCTTTACCACGTCCGACTGTTCGATGCGTGCGCCCGCCTCGCGTGAGAGGATCACCAGCTTGCGTGTAACATCCTGTCCGCTCAGGTCGATACGCGGGTCGGGCTCGGCATACTGAGCCTCCACAGCCAGGTGTATGGCCTTGCTGAAAGGAATCTCCTCACTGAGCGTGTTGAAGATGAAGTTGAGCGTGCCGGAGAGCACCGCCTCCAGCTTCACGATCTTGTCGCCCGAATTGGTGAGCGAGTTCATGGTGTTGATGATGGGCAGTCCGGCCCCCACGTTGGTTTCAAAGAGGAATTTGACTCCGCTCTTGCGGGCTGTTTCTTTCAGGTGGAGATAGTTGTCATAGGGCGATGAGGCGGCGATCTTATTGGCGGTGACCACCGATACGTTCCTTGCCATCAGCTCACCGTAGAGCTCGGCGATCTGTGGACTGGCGGTGCAGTCCACAAATACGGAGTTGAAGATATTCATCTTCAGTATCTCATCCCGGATCAGTTCCGGGGAGCTCTTCATCCCGTGTTCCATCAGGTTGTCGAAGTATCCCTCCAGTGGAATGCCGTCGCGTGAGAAGAGCGCTTTTCGCCCGTTGGCGATGCCAACGATGTTGATCCGCAGCTTGTTTTGCTCTTTCAGTGTCTGTTGCTGCTGTCTGATCTGCTCCATCAGGCGGCTGCCCACGGTACCGGTACCGGTGATGAAGAGGTTCAGCTCCTGGTAGGGGGAGAGGAAGAAAGAGTCGTGGATCACGTTGAGCGACTTTTTAAGGTCTGTTCGCGAGATGACGCAGGAGATGTTTGTTTCGCCGGCACCCTGTGCGAGGGCTATCACGCTGATTCCATTTCTTCCCAGGGCACCGAAGAACTTACCGGCGATGCCCGGCACATGCTTCATGTTCTGACCCACGATGGCGATGGTCGCCAGGTCATATTCTACCAGGATCTCGTTGATGCTGCCCATGGCAATCTCATGTTCAAACTCGCTGTTGAGCACCTTTTGGGCGGTGGGTGCATCCTGCGTACGAACACCGATGGAGGTGCTGTTTTCGGATGATGCCTGGGAGACGATAAATACGCTGATGCCGTTATCGGCCAGTGCGGAGAAGATCCGTTTGTTCACCCCGATCACGCCCACCATGCCGAGGCCCTGGATGGTGATCAGCGCCGTATCGTTGATGGAGGAGATCCCTTTGATGATCTGCCCGTTGGGGTTTGGAGCGATGTTGCGGATCAGCGTTCCTTCACTTTCCGGACGGAAGGTGTTCTTCACCCGGATGGGGATGTTCTTGTGGTATACCGGGAAGATGGTAGGGGGATAGATCACCTTTGCTCCGAAGTTGGAGAGCTCAATTGCTTCGGTAAAGGAGAGCTCCTCAATCACGTAGGCCGAGTTGATGATCCTGGGATCGGCTGTCATGAAGCCATCCACGTCGGTCCAGATCTCCAGCACTGTAGCCTCCATGGCTGCAGCGATGATGGCAGCGGTGTAATCAGACCCACCGCGCCCCAGGTTGGTGATATCGCCATTCTCACTGCTGGAGGCGATAAAGCCGGGGACGACAGCCACCTGTGGGGGCGGCATCTCGGAGAAGGTCTTTCGTATCAGCTGGTTGCAGCGAGCCAGGTCGGGCAGGTGATTTCGGAACTGCTGGCTGGTCTTAATAAAGAGTGTGGGGTCATAAAGCTCTGCCCCTTCAATCACGCGACTGATGATCAGAGAGGAGAGCCGTTCTCCATAGCTGACGATCTTATCGGAGGTCTTTTGAGAGAGGTCGCCAATCAGGAAGACCCCCCGCAGGATGTTACGCAGGTCCTCGAAGAGTTGCTCTGCTTTTTGGGCGACCTCTTCACGCTGGCCTGAGGGGGCAACCATCTTTTCAATGATCTCCTTGTGACGCACGATGATCTCCTCGAGGAGGCTCTTGTATGCGGCGTTGTTGTTCAGCGCAAAGTCGGCAGCCAGCAGCAGGCGGTCGGTTACACCACCCAGGGCGGAGACTACCACGATAACCGGCTCTTTTTCCTTTTCAATGATCTGCTTGACCAGCTGTAAGCTGTCGGGACTACCCACGGAGGTTCCTCCGAATTTCATCACTTTCATCGTGTATGAATATATGTTACCGTTCAGAAACGGTGTTGAATAAAAAATTGTGAATTGTGAATTGTAAACTGCAAACCGGTCGATTTGCAAATGGCAAGCAGCGTTGCCGTGCGGATGTGAAGCATTACATAACCCCCCAAGGGGTCATGGTCATTGAAGTGGTGAAGTATGTTGAATACAGTCTCTGCATTGCGAACATATTAATTTGATGCAAAGGTAACGGAATAATTGATAAAATGAAAGAATAAGCTAAAAAAGATAACCTAAAACGCAATCTTATCACGTACAACGGCTAAAGCATCGCCATTATGATGGATTTTTTGCCTGATGATTGAGGTATTCCTTCAGAAACCGGTTGTTTAAAGCATCGCTGTCGCCATACTGTTTCCGCAGTTCTTCGAGTCTTTTATGAAGCTTCTCCCGTACCTCAGTATAAGCCGGATCATTGTAGATATTTTTCAACTCATGCGGGTCAGTCTTCAGATCATACATTTCCCATTCATCAATATCGTAGTAAAAATGGATCAGTTTATAGCGGTCGGTGGCAACGCCATAATGCCGTTTCACCATGTGCACCGCCGGATATTCGTAGTACGTGTAGTAAACCGCATCGCGCCACTGATCGGTTTTTCCCGCAACCAGTTGTCGGAACGATTCACCCTGCATCTCCTCCGGCGCTGAAATACCCGCATAATCGAGCAGGGTAGGGGCAAAGTCGAGATTCTGCACCAGTTTGTCGATCACTGTACCTGCCTTTATCTCTTTGGGATATCGGATCAACAATGGCATTCTGAATGATTCTTCATACATGAACCGCTTGTCGAACCAGCCATGTTCGCCGAGGTAAAAGCCTTGGTCGGATGTATAGACAACGATGGTATTTTCAGCGAGTCCGGATTCTTCCAGGTAGTCAAGCAGTTCGCCCACACCGTCATCCACCGATTTGATGGTACGCAGGTAGTCTTTGATGTAGCGGTTAAATTTCCATTTCGCCAACGCTTCTCCCTCCGGCATATTTGCGAGGAATGCTTGATTTTCGTCTTCATAGGCAGCCATCCAGTTGGCCCGTTGTTCTTCGTTCATGCGTTTTAAGTCGGGAACAAAATTGGTACTGTCACCGTTTGGATCGACAATCAGTTTGAGATCGTGTCCCCACATCATATCACGGTTTACCTCCATCTCCTGTTCTTTTGCTGCTCTTCCTCTGCCAGCGTAATCGTCAAAAAAGGTTTCGGGTAAATCGAAAGTCTTGTCGTCGTAAAGGTTTACATATTCAGGTGCCGGCAGCCAGTTGCGGTGGGGCGCTTTTTGGTGATAGAGCACACAGAACGGTTTCTCCGGGTTGCGTTTATTTTTCAGCCAGTCGAGTGTCTCTTCTGTAATTATTTCGGTACAATAACCCTCTTTTCTTACTCTTTTCCCGTCAATCAGAAAATAGGGGTTGTAATATTGTCCTTGTCCCGGCAATACCATGGAGTAATCAAACCCCTGGGGGATGCCGTCGAGGTGAATCTTTCCGATCATGGCGGTCTGGTATCCGTTGGCCTGCATCAGTTTCGGGAAATTGGGCTGATCCCAGTTGAACGGCTGTATATTATCCACTTTTCCGTTTATAAAACTATGCTTACCGGTAAGCAGGACAGCACGACTGGGAGCGCTGATTGAATTGGTAACGGTAGAACGTGTAAACATAGCCCCTTCTTCTGCCAATCTGTCGATGTTCGGAGTCTGATTCAATCCGTGACCATAAGCGCTGATTGCCTGATAGGCGTGATCATCACTCATGATGAAGATGATGTTTGGCCGTTGGGGCTCTTTCTCCTGGGTTTGGCAGGCGCCAAGTAATGCCAGGGAACCGAGACCGGCCCATTTCGCCGGGATAACCAAGTTATATCGTTTCATAGCGTCTAAATTAAAAGTTGACACAAATAACCATTTTACCTGTGGTATGAATGGTTTACCGGTACGTTTTTATTTCAAAAGGTTTTTGAATAACCAGTTGTTTTTCTGCTCCTGTTGTTCGGGGAAAGTCCAGTGTTGGGTTTCCTGGAAAAGATGTAACTCTTTAGGTGCGGGAATGACATTATAGGCGGCGCGCATCGATGTGGGCGGGCATACATTGTCGTTATATCCCCAGCTATACCACCCGGGCTTCCGCCTGTTACCGAGATATCCCGGCCATTAAAACATTCGAGTGATTCGATAAAGTCCACTGCCCTTACGCAGCCGAGGTAAACGCGTTTGTAATAATAATTGTTTTTGTCGTCCAGATTGGCGGTCTGGTAACCATTGAGCGCACCGGTACCCAGGTTGTCGTAAACCTTTTGTTCAAGGTTCACCGGAATACCGTGAATGCCGATCTGGAAGGTGATGATCCCGTTTTCAGCACTCCATACTGGGTATTTTGGCTAATTCCGTTTTAGCGTCATCCCAAAACTGTTCGAAGTCGGATGGCAGTGTAGTGGTCGGCTTTATCGGGTGTCACGATCACCTGTACCAATTGCCTGGCAGGCTGAGAAAATGCCTGTAAGCAAATAGATAAAATAAAGAAACAGAGTAAAAATAGACGTTTTTTCATATGACTAAAATTATTGATTTTCACTAAAGTTAGGCTGTTGCTGCGTTCGGCATACCAAAAGCAAGCTTTTTCTTAGCTCTCATTGATCGCAATCGTACAAAGGTGTCGTATGGAACTCGCTTTTAGTCATCAACATGGGTGTAAACGGTTTAAATGCTCGTTTCATATGATAATATTTTATTCTGCGAAGTGATTTGTGGCCCACTACTGAAAAGTGTGAGGTAATCTGTGAACTGTCTCCTGATTGTTATCATAACGGCAATTGTACGGAGAGATGCCGGTCGCTTCTGACATAGGTTGAGGTGACATCATAGGTGAGCGATGTTGTCCCGGCGGGTGCAGAGATTAACTGTGCCGACCGCGGGTAAAGGACCACGCGTCTTGTACCGTTCCCCTCCTTCAGCACAAGCTCAAAATAGAGATCACTGTTGTTTCTGATCTCATAGTAGTTCATCGTGTTTCCATTGCCTTTTACCTCAGTATAGTGTGAGGGCGACAGTTCCACGCATGCCCGGAAGAGTGCACGCAGATGTTCCTCTTTCCCTGCCAGGTATTTGCTTGCCCAGGCAACGGTTCTGCCTGCATCGAGCGCTTCACGGATCGCTTCAGGAGTACGTTCACTTGCCATCACCAGCGTCATGGAACGATGCACGTAATCCTTGCTTCTGTCGTAGTCATGTGCCACCAGATTGTGGATGTCGGATGACCCCATCACTGTCAGCCCTTTGTCGATACACCAGTCGAGAGCTTTCAGATGAATAGCGAAGCCGTTGATCACCTCAATGCCATGAAGTGCCTTGTTCCGGTAGAGATCATCCACCAGGTCGATCCACTCGTACGACCCCTCAATGCCGGGTTGCCATCCCGGGTGGTTCCAGAAGATAAAGGCCTTCTGTTCAACAGATTTCATTACAGCTGCCCGGTCCTTTTCGCTGGATCTCTCTTCAATAAAACCTGAAGCATCGTCGATAAAGATGGCGTTAAAATGTCCGGGAGGGGTGTTGCGGGTGATCTCACTTCCCTTTACCAGGATGAGGTTGTTTTTCGCGGCATCATCCTTCAGCAACTCATATCCACGGTTGTGAGCCACCTTCACATCTTCCCTGTGGGGAGTGTATTCAATGTGGTCGGTGATGGCCAGTGCATCAAGGCCCTCTTCCCATGCCTCCTGATTGCGAACATTGGGCCATACATGACCGTCAGAAAAAACGGTATGTGTATGGAAGTCGCATTTCAGTACTTTGTATCCCCTCACGTCAGGGATAATAATGTTTTCCCGGTACACAGGACGTTGGTTTTCATCGAGATAAAGCATCCCGTTACCGTCGTTTCTCTGTGAATAGGCAAAGGTGGAGACAAAAATGAGTCCGAACAGCAAAAGTTTTCTCATAGCAATTATTATTTGGGTGCCCTCATCTGGCACATGCAACACAAACGTACAAAAAAATGGCATTCATTACTGCTTTTTGTATAAAATATTTAACCCTCATTGCGCATAATCGCTGCTCATGAAGTTAAAGAAATAAAAAATATAGTTTTTGGACTATGTTCTTTTTTATCTATTCAGACGCACTTTTTGGAACAACAGTATCATTCACTCTGCTCATTTCTATTTTCTGCAACGATTCAAAAACAGATAATCAAAAAATTGGCAATATTTATTTCATATTGCCGAAATATAGATTTATATTTGTACCAAATAAATGCACAACGTTATAGCAAACGACAGACTACATATCAGCAAGTTAAAACTCTGTTTTGGAGACAAGGAAGCCTTCGAAACCAGTGATATTTCCAGTTTTTATCGAAATCTCGAACCAGATATCAAACAAACAACGATCAATTGGAGAGTCTATTATTTGGTTTCAAAAGGTCTTTTGGAACGTAAAGGGCGCGGGGTATACAAGATTGGTAAAACGACTGTTTTTGTTCCCGATTTAGACAACAGGGCCAAATCTATTTACAAAAAAATTCAATCCGAATTTCCTTACAGTTCCGTTTGTGTTTGGAATACATCATTGTTGAATGAATTCTTGTTACATATTTCAAATAACCTTTTCACTTTGATCGAAGTTGAAAAAGAGAGCATGGAATCCATTTTTCTTTATCTGAAAGAGAGATATAACAATGTTTTTATGAATCCCAACTCTGATATTTTGGGAAAGTATGTATTCAATTCTGGCACTCCCATCATTGTAAAACCCCTGATTTCAGAAGCTCCTCTACAATCTGTCAGCAACATCAATACAATTACCATTGAAAAGATACTGGTCGATTTGTTCTGCGATGAGGATTTGTTTCAATTTTACCAGGGCAGGGAGAAAAAGAGAATTTTCAAAGAAGCTTACGCGAGATACACGATCAACAATAACAAACTGTTGAGATATGCATCACGCAGGGGTAAAAAGGAAGAGATTGAGAAAATGATAAATCAAATTAACGGTAATTAAGATTACATATTGCCGATATATAGCAATGATAGACACAACGCAACTAAACATCGATTGGATCAGCAAGGTCTCAAAATCGAACAGGAATGTGGATAAGATCCTGGTCGAAAAGGTCATCCGGGCATTGCTGTTATTGGAAGGTCTGGTGCAAGCTGAAGTACCCTTTGTTTTCAAGGGCGGTACTTCGTTGATGTTACATTTCAATTCATCAAAAAGATTATCAATTGATATAGATATATTAATTGCTCAAAGGATTGAAAATTTAGATGAGATATTGAGTATTGTGGCAAATAAACAAGGATTTACCCGAGTTGAGCCACAACAGCGTACCACTGAAACCAATATAGAGAAGGCTCATTACAAGTTTTTTTATCAGCCGATCCACAAAACGGCGAAAAAAGAAGAAGAGTATGTTTTACTCGATATCCTGTTTGAGGAAATAGGATATACTCAAATAGTGGAATTGCCCATTGTTTCTCCCTTTATTCCCGTGAAAGGAGATTCCATTATGGTCAGCGTGCCTTGTATGGAAGATCTGTTGGGAGATAAACTAACGGCTTTTGCTCCAAACACTGCAGGCATCCCTTACTACAAAGGCGAAGATAGCATGAGCATGGAAATCATCAAACAGTTATATGATATCGGGAACTTATTCGATAGAAGTGCAGATTTGACAATCATAAAAGAGACATTCCATCGATTTGCCAAAACAGAGTTGGCTTACAGAAAAGCAAGCGGTATAACTGAAACTGATGTGTTAGCGGATATCTTTCATACGGCACTTTGCATTGCAAGTCGGGGCGAATTGGGAAAAGGTGATTTTGATGAGTTACAGTCAGGTATCAGGCGGGTTGCCGGATTCATCTTTTCCGAAAACTACCACATAGAGAAAGCTATTGTTTCCGCATCCAAAGCTTCTTATCTTTCTGCGTTGATTTCATCGGATAAGACAAAAATCGAGAAATTTGACAACCCCATGCAAATCAAAGATTGGATGATCTCCAATCCATCATACAATAAGCTGAATAAGCTCAAAAAATCGAATCCGGAAGCTTTCTTTTACTGGTACAAGACGATAGAACTTAGCACAAACATACACAATAGTTGAATAAATATGAACTTCACCTCAGGGCAACGCATTACCAATCGAAATGAGGATTTCATTGTCACCGATGTAGAAGAAAACAACGGTAAATGGATTCTTTCTGTGGAAGGTATTTCAGAATTGGTAAAGGCTAAACAGTTTATTTTCGATACCAGCATCGACAAAAATATTCGCGTGATCGATCCGACAGAGACCCGGCTGATTGCTGATAACGATCAAGGATACCGCAAGACCAAACTATTTATTGAAAATCATATCCGCAATTCCACCGTTTACAGCAATCGCATAACCGTAGCTCACAAAGCTGCTTTCAATATGGCTGATTACCAGTTGGAGCCGACTTTAAAGTCGTTTCAGTTGTCCCGGCCTCGGCTGTTGATTGCCGATGGTGTGGGATTGGGTAAAACGGTTGAGGTAGGCATCTTCCTAGCAGAAATGATCAAACGGGGCAAAGGGAAGCGAATATTGGTACTGGCATTGAAGTCCATCCTCTCACAGTTCCAACAGGAAATATGGAATCGTTTCGCCATTCCACTTGTGCGTTTGGATTCGGACGGGATCTCAAGAATCAAATCTGAATTACCGGTTAACAAAAACCCGTTCGACTATTACGATAAAACCATCGTATCCATAGATACATTGAAAAACAATGCCAAGTTTCAACACTATATCGAGAAAACACGTTGGGATATTGTGGTTATTGATGAGTGCCATACCGTTGCAAACAGTTCCTCGCAACGGGGAGGGCTTGCACAGTTGCTCAGCACCAAATGCGAGTCGCTGATTCTCACCTCTGCCACTCCTCACAACGGGAAGCCGGAAAACTTTGCCAACCTCATCAACATGATTGAGCCTCTTGCTATCAAAGATGAGTACAATTATTCACGGGAAGATATTAAGGATTACTATGTGCGTCGGTTTAAAAATGATATTGACGATGATGCCGTACGCTCCAATTTTCAGGATCGGGAGGTTGTCTCCATCCATGCTCAGCTCAGCGACGCAGAGAATGAGTTTTTACAGATCCAGCAAAATATAAAGTTTGCAGCCTTACAGAACCTTACGCCAGCCGATATTTCCAGTAATTTGTTCGGAACCCAAACCAACAAAAAACAGAAAAAGGATTTGCTTTTTGCCATAGGCCTGTTCAAGTCCTACATGTCATCACCAGAGGCAGCGTTAAAGTCCATTGAAAACAGGATCAGTAAATTGAATGCAATTGCCGAAAAGGAGGATATCGTGGAGCAGAACCGTGATATTCTGAACAATTTGAAGGTGAAACTAGAGGCAATCATCCACAATAAGCAAGATGCCAAATACATGGCATTTAGAAAAAGACTGATCGACCTGGGCTGGTATGGTAGAAAAATAGATTTCAGAATCGTTGTTTTTACCGAGCGAATAGAGACGCTAAAAGCTTTAAAAACGAAGCTGCAACGTGACTTTGATTTAGATGACACTGCGATCGCCGATTTTCACGGTTCACTCACCGATATGGAGCAACAGCGTATCATCGATGATTTTGGCAAGGAGGACTCTGACTATCGCATACTGCTCACTTCGGATGCCGGGTCGCAAGGAGTAAACCTGCACTACTACTGTAATCACATGTTTAACTATGACATCCCCTGGTCTCTGATCACACTGGAACAGCGAAATGGCAGGATCGACCGTTATGGCCAAACCAAAACACCCTTCATACATTACATGGTGGCAATTTCCGATTTGGAGGGCTTGAAAGATGATCTGCATATCGTCAATAAACTCAAAGAAAAGGAGGAAGCTGTATATCAGTCATTGGGTGATGCAGCATCGGTCTATAAACTTTATGAAGCAACCGCTGAAGAGGAACTGGTAACCACTGCCATTGCGGCACAAAATGAGGATTTGCTTGATGGGCCACCTGCCAGTGAACAGCCTGATGATTGGTTTGATGCCCTGTTTGATGAGTCAACACCCAAATTAGAGATTGAGAATCCCATTATTGAGGAAGTATCTCTCTTTGAAAACGATAGGAGCTATTACTCGGCCCTTTTGGAACAACTTAAAAGTGACAATAACCTTAAAACCGATGATGCCTGTTTCGAGGGTGATCTCCTTGAAGTGAAGCACACACCCGAGCTTGATCGCATACTTTACGATTTACCCAAAGAAGCAAAACCCGGCAGGATTGGTGATGTATATCAACTCTCACTCAACAGGGAAGATGTTCAAAAGGCGATTAGCGATGCGCGCAAGCGAAAAGGCGAGTGGGCCAGATTTCAGATGCTCTATGAGCTTCACCCGGTAGTACGTTATCTGATGACGCAGTTGGAAGCTTCGGTCGATAAAGATGTGGCACTCGTTTCCAAAATCAATCGTTTACCCAAGGATATGGCTTACTATCTGATTCAGGGTTTGGTAGCCAATAATCTGGGACAATCCATTCTCTCCGACCTTTTTGTGGTACCCATGCACAGGAGTGGCGGGTTGGCGGACAGACCGGTAAAGTTCGCCGATTTTCTGAAAGAGCATCAGCTTAACGAAGAACTTTACACAGTGGAGATAACCGATGAAGAGATCAAGCAACTGGAGCTCTTGCTGCCAAATGTAATTAAGTTTGCACATCAACTTCATATGGATCAGAAACAGCAAAAGCTTCAATTGGAAATGGAGAAAGAGATGGCAGTTTACGAAGAAAAGATGAAGAGCTGGAAAAGGAGCAAAGAGTACCAGATGGAGATTGAGTTTGTTGACAAGCCTGAATGTGGATTTGTGAAAAGACGCAGGAAAGATAAGGAGATCGAGATTGAGACCATACTCAACAGATCGAGCCAATATTTCAAAGATTTGACAAGCTTAAACAGCGTTCCCTATTTAAAAGTATTGGCAGTTTTTTATAATTGAACCTCAAATTTATCCACGAAACGATGATTCATTTCATTCAAAATATCGGTGAATACTTTGCCAGCAATTACTTCGATGAAGATTTTTCAAAAAAGGTGATTGAAAAATCGGGTTACAGCAGCGAGGCAATCAGGGAATTCAATCAGCAAGTAAATCGGTTGAAGCCCGACTATTTCAAGCTCAAACAAACCTTTGTCGAAAATCACCTGCGCACGAAAGACAAGATCAATTTGTCGCATCGCTTTCACACCAGAGTGCTCAATGTGTTGGGTTATGATGCCGAACAGACGAACTATGATGAGCTGTTTCCACTAAGCGAAAAAGCAGTTTTGCCGGTACGCCATATCCTCTATCGCGGTGAGCAGCCCCACCTGATGGTGATGGAGATGCATGCCATGATTAAAACAAGGGATGAAGAGGAGCCCGATGGGCTGTTCGACCAGAGCTACAACGTGACAGAAAATGGTGAAGATCTGAAAAGTACAACGCAAAAGTATCACCGATCGCAATGGGCGGATATTTTCACCGTCCCTGAGGGGATCAGTATTTCCCCCATGGTGATTAACAAAGCGGTAAGCGAGTTATTTCTGTTGCCCACCTATCAACGCCCAAGATATATCCTGCTCTGTGCCGGCAATATCTATTTTTTACTCGAGGCAGAGAAATGGTTTCGCGGCTCCTACCTGCAATTTGACATGGAGATACTGTTTGACGATGCCTCGATCGACAAGAATTACTTCGCCCTTTTCTATCTTTTGCTGGGGAAAGAACAGCTGGCTCCTACTGCCGAGATGGTGTTGATGGAACAACTTGACGAAGACGCCCACAAGGTAGCCTACGAGGTGACCAAAGATTTGAAAGAGGGAGTTATTCATGCCGTGGAGAAACTGGCAAATGAGGCTGTTCATTACCTTACCCGGGAGGAGGACTTGACTTACGATACGATCAATGCCACATGGTTAAAGGATGATTGTCTGATGATGGTCTATCGCCTTTTGTTCCTGTTTTATGCCGAGTCGAGAGATGAGCTGGATATCCTGCCTACGGACGATGAAATTTATCAGAAAGGATATTCATTGGAGATGCTCCGCGATCTGGAGCAAGTGCCATTGAGAAACGAATTGAGCTTGAATGGCTTTTTCTTTCACGAATCGTTAACCCAGCTGTTCAGTTTGCTCCACAAAGGATATCGTGAAAACAACGGCACATCCAAAAGCTTTAAGATCCGTCATTTGGATTCCCCTCTTTTCGATCCTGACAACATGTACTACCTGAGCAGGGTACAGATACGAAATCGTGTATGGCAGGACGTAATTTGTGAACTTTCACTTTCTAAGAAGCAGAACGGGAAAAATCGCGGACGGATCTCTTATGCCAACCTTGGTATCAACCAGTTGGGTTCGGTCTACGAGAGCTTGCTCGCTTTCCGTGGTTTCCTCGCCGATACCGACTATATTGAGGTGCACCGTCAAAGAACGGACAACGAGAGTTCGGAAAAGGTGGTCAGTGACGATGGTTCCTACCTGGTACCGCGCCATCGATTGGATGACTTCCACCAAAAGGAGGTTTTCCACTTCGAGATGGCGGATGGAAGTGAGGTGTTGAAGGTGATTCCCAGGGGTACCTTTATCTATCGCCTGAGTGGCCGCGACCGGCAAAAGTCAGCTTCCTATTATACCCCGGAGCTGCTTACCCAAACCACCGTGAAATATGCGCTCAAACCCATACTGGAGCGGCTGGATAAAGGAGAAATCACGGCTTTGGATTTGTTAAAGCTGAAAATCCTGGAACCGGCCATGGGTGCTGCCGCTTTCCATAACGAAGCCATCAACCAGATCGCGGAAGCATACCTCACCTACCGGCAACAGGAGCTCAGGCAGCATGTGGATCCGAACAAGTACCGGGAGGAGTTGCAAAAAATTAAAACGTACATCGCCCTCAACAATGTCTATGGTGTGGACATCAACCCCACGGCCGTGGAACTGGGTAAACTCTCGCTCTGGCTCAACGTGATTCACAAGGATATGCAGACCCCCTTCTTTGGTTATCGCCTGGGTGTGGGGAACGCGGTGATTGGTAGCTGGCTGAAAGTATACAAGCTGAAGGAGTTCTCGTTCGAACCGGTCGGTAATCGCAGTTACGTGAAAAAAGAGTGGTGGGAAAAGGCTCCGAAGCACCTGCAATTCGGCAAAAAGGGAATCTTGCGTGTAGAGAACGAGATTTATCACTTCCTTTTGCCGGACAAGGGGATGGGCTCATCGGGAAATATCCGGTTGCTGAAAGAAACCTATCCTGCCGAGGCAAAAAGGATGAGCGAATGGCGCAAGGAGTTTATAAAACCCCTGCGGAGTGATGAATACGCTTTATTGCAAAAGATATCGAAAGCGATCGATACCCTCTTGCTGGAACATTATGAGATGCAGAAGAATATCTCACTGATCACGGAGGCCAACGACGATTTCTTCGGGAACCCCGAATGGCAGAAAGGATTGGATTTCGAGGGATACAGCTATGCCCAAAAGCAGTCGTTTGCCGACAGCCGGTTAAAACCCAACGCCCCTTATTACAAGCTCAAACAGATCATGGACTACTGGTGTGCGCTCTGGTTCTGGGATGTGCGCGATGCTGCTGAGCTACCCACCCGGGAAGAGTGGTACGCTGATTTGGTGCAGATATTGAATATCGACCTGGAGCAAGCCACAACGCTTGTTGCAGAGAGTGATGACGCGGTGCGAGATTATCGAAAAGTTAGAAACCAGATTGAGAAGCAGCTCACCGAGGCATTGAGAAAATCAGCTGCTTCACTCTTTGAGAACGAACGAGCAGATTTGGTGCGGCGATACAGCGAACAATACCGTTTCTTCCACTACGAACTGGAATTTATTGAGGTGTTCAGGGAAAAGAACGGTTTTGACCTGGCGGTGGGAAATCCCCCGTGGGTAAATATTACATTTGATGAAACCGGGGTTGTATCTGAATTTTTTCCAGAGATTGTCACAAAAGATTTTTCATCACCCAAAGTGAAGAAATTTGCAGAGAGTAAACTTAGAATAGACGAATCATTAAATAAGATTTATATCAATGAGTTGAATGAAGCTGAGACAATGAAAGTCTTTTTTAATGGATATCAGAATTACCCATTGGTTTCAGGACAACGTAACAATCTATATAAATCAGTGTTAGAGAATGGTTTAAATTGGATTAACCCAAAGGGATATCTGGGACTGATACATCCCGAAGGAGTTTATGATGATCCCAAGGGTTATCTTTTGAGAGAGGAGATATATCAAAGATTGAAATACCATTTTCAGTTAAAAAATGAGTTAAACCTATTTTCCGAGGTACATCACGAGACTATTTATGGCATTCATGTATATAAGGGCCAAAAATCAAATGTGAATTTTCTTTCCATTTCTAATCTGTTCCATCCATCTACTATCGATGCTTCATTTGTTCACAATGGAAGTGGAGTTGTAGGTGGTTATAAAACTAAAAACGAGCAGACGGGAAGGTTTGAATGGAATATCAAGCCGCACCTTTCGAGGGTGCTTCAGATAGATGAAGAGGCGTTGAAAATATTTGCCCGGACTTTTGAAAACAGTGACAACTGGGAGGGTGCCAAGTTGGTATCCATTCATGCCAAAGAAGTAATAGAAGTGATTTGCAGAATAGGTAAATTTGAATCTTCAATTAAAAACTATCAAACTAAGATAACAGATTGTTGGAATGAGGTGAATGCTATAAATGATGGTTATATCAAAAGAGAAACCAAGTATCCCAATATTGAAACGTTTGAGATGATTTATTCTGGCCCTCATCTTTTTGTGGGTAATCCGATGTATAAAACACCCAGAGAGAAATGTCTATTAAACTCAGATTACGATATTATTGATTTTACAAAAATCGACGAGAACTACCTGCCGCGTACCAATTATGTTCCACTCAATGTAACGGCCGGATATGCTTCTACCCTGAAAGGATTTCAACAAGCCGACGGCAGTGATGACAACTGGCTGGACTATTATAAAGTGGCATTCCGGAAAATGTTGAGTCAGGCTGGTGAACGAACGTTGTCTGGTGCAATAATTCCACCGAAATCTGCGCATGTTAACGGATTGATTAGCATTATATTCAAAGACAACTTAGAATTAGTTGAATTTGCAGGCTTGACAGCTTCTTTGACTTTTGACTTTTATATAAAAACATTGGGAACTTCAAATTTAACAGATAGCCGAATAAGCGGTTTACCATTAGGCATCTCCGATCGGTTTAAACCTGCACTTTTTGTCCGTACCTTATTGTTGAACTGCCTGAACAGGTATTACGCCCCGCTGTGGAAAGAGTGTTGGCAGGATGCATTTCCCGATGAGCAGTGGTCGGTGAATGATGAGCGGTTGAAACCCTTTTCGAGCCTTACCAAAGAGTGGTCGTGGCACACTCCGTTGCGCAACTCTTACGAGCGGCGCATGGCTTTGGTGGAGATAGATGTGATCACCGCCATGGCGTTGGGGCTTACCCTGGAAGAGCTGATTCTGATGTACAATATCCAGTTCCCGGTGTTGCAACAGAATGAGGATGACACCTGGTATGATACCCGGGGGAATATCGTGTTCACCTGTAGCAAAGGTTTGGTGGGCGTTGGACTCGGCCGGCCGGAGTGGGAGCAAATAAAGGATATGCAAACGGGCGAAACCTATGAGCATACCATCACCAAATCAGAATTGTATTTTGGGGATAAGGTAACCTACCATGCACCCTTCCACAAGTGCGACAGGGTGGAGGATTACAAGAGAGCGTGGAAATTTTTCGAGGAAAAGTTTAAATAGAATCCATTATGCTGAGCCTGCAACAAGCCATCGAGATAAAGGAGTCCATCAAGTCATACCTGCAAGCGACATTCACCTTCAGGAAACGGGAGGTGGCCCGAGCATTTGATGAGTTTATCGAACATCCCACTCTGGGAATGTTCAAGGGTCCGTATGTGTCGCTCAAACTGCCATTTGTAAAAGCAGAACAAGAGACGATTGATAGAATTCCTCTAACCATAAAACCAGACTGGACACCCTACGATCATCAGGTAAAATCCTGGATCAGACTCTCCACCCAGGGTAAAGAGCCTGAACCAACCATCATCACCACAGGTACGGGCTCGGGAAAAACGGAGGCTTTCCTCTACCCGGTTCTGGACTACTGTTTCCGTCAACAACATCGTCCGGGTATCAAGGTAATCATCATGTATCCCATGAATGCACTGGCAACCGACCAGGCGAAACGACTGGCCGGCATCATATACAAAGACGAGCGATTGAGAGGACGAGTGCGTGCCGGCCTTTTTATTGGTGAAGGAAACGGACCAAAAGGGCAATACCCGAAGGTCATGGAGGAGGATCATATCGTAGAGCATCGAGACACCATCCTTGATGCTCCTCCGGATATCCTGCTTACAAACTTCAAGATGCTCGATTATGCCCTAATGAAGCACAATTTCCAGGGATTGTGGAACCACAATGTTGTCGACCCGAGCTTGCTTCGTTTTTTGGTGTTGGATGAGCTGCATACATACGATGGTGCCCAGGGAACAGATGTCGCCAACCTGATCCGCCGTCTGAAACTGAAATTGAAAATTGATCCCGGACAACTGTGTCCCATCGGTACTTCTGCCACCATTGGCTCGGGTGCTGATGCACCGCAACTTCTATCGGATTATGCCACAAAAGTATTCGGAGAGAGGGTGGGGACAGATGCACTGATCACTGAGAACAGGGTTTCGCCCGAACAGTTCTTTGAAAGCAATGAAGTGTTAAACGATTTCATCCCTCTCCCCAACAGGTTAAAAGACCTGGTTTATCACGAAAGAGATAACTTTGAATCCTACCTGAAAGCTCATATCGATATATGGCAACAGGATGAAGCACATTTGACAGACGGATTGTTGAAGCTGAAAATTGTGAAAGACCTGGTGGTGGTCATCAACCGGGGAAATGGGATCAAACAGGTAGAGGAGATTACCCGCGAGCTTTCACTGATCAATGAGCCATTCAGAAAGTTGCCTCAATGGGACGATGTGAATATGTACAACCCCAAGAGACGGGTGTTGGAGTCACTTCTGGCTTTGATTGCAGCAGCAAAAGATGTGGAAAGTAATCGCTCCCCATTTATGTATCTTCAGGTACAACTGTGGGTACGTGAGTTAAGCGGTGTGCAATACACACTGGAATGTCCCGCAAAATTTTCATTCCGCGACCAGGTGGATGCACAACAAGAGGTAGCCGCCATGCCGCCCTGGTATTGCAGGGAATGTAACAGTTCGGGCTGGCTGGGTGTGAAACCCGATAACAAAGATGCTTTCAGCAGAGATGTGAATGAGGTGTACGAGAAGTTCTTCACCAACAACAAAAACCTGTACTTTATCTTACCCGGTGGAGAACTCTCGCCTGCCGATTTTGAGGCTTCCGGCTATAATCCTGAGAGTTTTCTGGAATACAAAATTGATCCAAAATCTCTCAAAGTTGTGGAGGATAACGAAGAGGGTTTCGCCATACAGGCATTGCGGAAACTGAAAGACAACAGGGCTGACCATACCTGCCCCTGCTGCAACAGTGCCAACACGGTGGCAATCATCGGTACCAAAATACCCACTTTGAGCTCTATTGCTGTAAGCCAGACACTGGCAACCGATCTGGATGTCACAACTGACAGAGACAGAAAGGTACTGGCATTTACCAACTCCGTTCAGGATGCGGCACACCAGGCAGGCTTTATTGAGAGCAGAAACTATCGCTTTACTTTCAGGGCATCGCTGCAAAAAGTGATTAATGAGTTAAACCACCCGGTAAGACTCAATGAACTTGCTGATAGCTTTATAACCTATTGGAAGGAGCATGGCGATGAAACGGGACAAGACGACCTAAGTGGATACCTCTATCGTTTTTTTCCAAAGGAATACGTGGGAAAAGCATCACCCAAAGACTATCTGATTGCTTCTGGTGAAAGAAAGCAATATGCTGAACACTTTTTAAAAGAGCTCGATCACAGAGTTCGCTGGGAAATCTACTCCGAGTTTGGGTTTACCTCTCGTGTAGGACGAACATTGGAGAAGACAGGAGCATCATCGGCTTATTTTGACACCTCATTACTGCATGCCACATGGGAGGGGATGACGGCGTGGATTGGGCAGAACGATGTCAGTGGATCGATGAGGAGAGAGGATTTTCTGAAATTTACCAATTTGGTGTTGCATAGAATCCGTACACGGGGAGCTATAGACCATGCTTACTATTCGAAATACAGAACGGAAAGATTGAGTCTGTGGGACCTGAATTGGCTAAAGGATGGACGCCATTTTCTGAATCCTACCTATCATCCCAACAGTTCACGTTTTCCAAAGTTGCTTACCAATCAGGGATCGCGCGACAACTTGTTGGATACCACCACTGCCCGCAAAAGCAACTGGTTTCATGCCTATTTCAACAAAACATTTTTGCAGGCAGCCGTAACTCCGGAATTTATCAATGAGTTCTACGAGCAATGGACGGCTGCTCTGACAACTGTAGGGATATTGAACCGGGAGTTGGCAGGTGATCATACAACCTATGCGATCAATGCAGATGCAATCTGGGTGGCCAAATATGTGAATGAGTTTGCCTGCTCCCAGTGTGAGGATGTGCTTTACTCGCACGACGATCTGGAAATGGCGGATGATGCCTGTTGTCTGAGCCATCGCTGTACGGGTCACTACAAAGCAACCCAACAGACTGAGAAAAACTATTATAACGCGGTCTATAACCGCAATCGCTTCCCACGCATTTATTCAAGTGAGCATACCGGCTTATTGGAACGACAAGTGCGTGAACGCCTGGAGATGAGTTTCAAGAAGAGAAATCGTTTTGATTCTCCCAACACTTTGATCGCGACAAGCACGCTGGAGATGGGAATTGACATTGGCAGTTTAAACACGGCTTATAACAACAGCGTCCCCCCTTTACCTTCCAACTTCCTGCAGCGCGTGGGTCGTGCCGGACGTAGCTCGGGTGCCGCTCTGGTGGTGAACTTCGTGAAAAACCAGAACCACGACCTCTACTACTATGCCGACCCTATGGAGATGATGCGGGGTGATGTAAATACGCCCGGATGCTACCTGGAAGCAAAGGATATATTGAGACGTCACTTTACGGCCTATTGTATCGATAGCTGGGTGGCTGTCAATCCGAACGAGAACAGTATTCCCACTTTTATGAGGGACCTGAAGCTGGGTTCAAGAAATTTGACGGATACAGCTTTCTTTATCAACAGGCTGAATAATTTCATAAAAGATAACAGATACCGCCTGGTACCTCACTTCCTGAAACAGTATCCCACGAAGATTGAGGATCAGGTGTTCCCCGAGATCAATGATACACTGACATCAGGAGCATTCTATGATCACCTGCTTTCGGTGTTTATGAAAGTAAAAGAGGAATTGTTCGAAATAGATAAGCGTCAAGAAGAGCTAAGGGAAGAGAGGAAGATTTTGAACCTGGCGAAAGGGGATCCTCTCTATGATGAATACATAAGGGAAGAAAATAACCTGCGTGGTGTAAAAAAATCAATTTTTGCCCGCAATGTGCTGGAACATATGACGAATGTGGGCATCCTGCCCAATTATGCTTTCCCTGAAACAGGGGTACAGCTGCATGCACATGTAATCAGTTCGGTGATTGCAGGCACCACAAACAGGACACTTGATAAGAGCTTTGAACTGGTAAGACCTGCCAGCCAGGCCATTAAGGAGTTGGCTCCCGAGAACTACTTCTATACACAGGGATATCGATTCGAAATAAGTGGCGTAAACACATTCGACTGGAGTGACCAGGCGCTGTTTCACGACAAGCGGTTTTGCTCCAAATGCGACCATCTTGAAATTGATAGCCTGTCAACCAAGGGGAACTGCCCCAAGTGCGGTGATCCATCATGGGCATCATCGTCCAATGTGCACCGCTTTGCCAAACTGACTACGGTGAAATCATTCAACAGTGAGGCTCGTTCACGGTTGAAAGATGATAAAGATGACCGGGATGTGCAACAATATCAGTTGATGCATCATGTGATCTTTGATCGAAACAGTTCTGAGGGTGCGTGGGTTCTAAAGGAGATACCTTTTGGAATTGAGTTTGTGAAAAACGCAACCATCATTTCCGTAAACTATGGGCGGTTGGATGGAAACGATGCCCGGAAGATTAAAATCAACGATACGGAAGCATTGACAAAAGGTTTCGTAACCTGTCGTTTGTGTGGGAAATCAACGTCGGCAACCCATCTGATCCACGATGCAAGGGATTATCATTATGGCTATTGCAAGCATCGTGATACGAAATACAAACCGGGTGAGACAAATGATCTGTTTGAAGAGGTTTATTTTTTCAGGGAAATGCATACGGAAATCCTGAAAATAATTTTACCGGTGCAGGAATTCAACACAGAGGCTGATATCCGTATGTTTCAGGCAGGTCTGGAACTGGGATTAAAAAGGTATTTTAAAGGGAATCCCGGACACATCAGGGTGCTTTCTTACAGAGAGTTTAACCGGCAGACCGATAAATTCGATCGTTTTCTCTTGTTGTATGATACCATTCCCGGTGGTACCGGATACCTGAAACAGCTGTTTGCACACGAAGAATTTTCGCTCCTTTTGAGGACAAGTTACGAAGCGATACGAGATTGTACCTGTCAACTGGAGGGACATGACGGATGCTATAAGTGCATATATTCCTATAGTAATCAGTACAATCGTTCAGACTTAAGTCGGAAAAAGGCAGAGGAGTGGTTCGAGAGGATATACAGAAACTCAGAACAATGGATTAAAAACGATCATGGCCTTGGCTCGCTGACCAATTCCGGGAAGATTGAAGAATCGGAATTGGAGGAACGGTTTATAAAA
>JAHDQF010000089.1 GCA_018433945.1 Proteiniphilum sp.
CTTATGTGCCCAGCCGGTTCGACCTGGACTACATCCTCAACGAGGTGGTGAGTGAGACCAACACCGGCCACGCCTATGTGGACTGGGGTGATATCGATCGCGTGACACGGATAGATGGCGGCTTACTGGGTGTCGAGTTGGAGGCCGACCTGTCGGCAGGACGCTACCGCATCGCAAAGATCTACCAGGGTGAGAACTGGGATGAAAGCCGCCGCTCACCGCTTACAGAGAGTGGAGTGCAGGTGCAGGAAGGGGATTACCTGTTACGCATCAACGGTCAGGATCTCACCACCGCACAGAATCCCTATGAGCTGCTGGAGAACCTTGGCAACAGGCATGTGGAGCTAACGGTCAACACTACTCCTTCCGCTTCCGGAGCAAAAAACTACACGGTGAAGACCATCACCAGCGAGCAGGAGTTGCGCTACCTGGACTGGGTGAAGAGCCGGCGTGAGATGGTCGACCGGCTTTCCGGCGGCAGAATCGGCTATATCCATGTGCCCAACACTGCCATCGAAGGGAACAGGGAACTTTTTAAGGGGATGTTGGCCTACAACAACAAGGAAGCGCTGATCATCGACGACCGCTATAATGGCGGAGGATTTATCCCCGACCGGATGATTGACCTGCTCAACCGCCGCACACTGGTTTACTGGCACCGCAATGGGCTTCCACAGCCGATGAAATCGCCCGGCATCGCACACGACGGGCCCAAGGCAATGCTGATCAATGGCTACTCCTCCTCCGGCGGGGATGCTTTCCCCTACTTCTTCCGCAAGACAGGTGAGGGTAAGCTGATCGGCACCCGTACCTGGGGCGGTCTGGTAGGGATCTCCGGCAATGCCCGTCTGGTGGACGGAGGGTATATCTCGGTACCCCGCTTTGGCATCTATGATGAGAGCGGCGATTGGATCATCGAAGGGATCGGTGTCTATCCCGACATCGAAGTGGTGGATCGACCCGAGGAGCTGGCCAAGGGCAATGACCCCTCTCTCGAAAAAGCAGTGGAACTGCTGCTGGAAGAGCTGAAGCAAAACCCGCCCCGCAAAGTGAAGGCACCTGCACCACCTGATCGGTCGCAGTGGATCGAAGTGGAAATTGAATAATCAACCTCAATTGTATTGAACCATTTGTGATTAAGAGTTGTTAGATAAAGAAACTGAAATTGCTTTCATTCAAAAAAATCAAACAAATGGATATCCTGAAAATTGGAGCTGTTTACCTCCTCTCCCTCTTCCTGCTCTCCGCCTCTTGCGATGAGCAGAAAAGCAACAATGAGTCACATGAGGAGGTGGTTTCACAGAAAGGTACCTTACCACCGGTAGAGAACCGTGAACCCAACACCAACTATCGACCTGCCTTTGAGGGGCAAACCCGCGTTGGCGGGGTGAAGACCAGCACCCCTTATGAGGTGACGGTGATTGCCGAAGGTCTCGCTAAGCCCTGGGCGGTTACGACACTTCCCGACGGGCGGCTACTGATCACCCAGAAAGGAGGAAGCCTGCGCATTGCGACGAGTGACGGCAGCCTGAGTGAACCCATTACCGGTTTTCCTGAGGTTGACGACCGTGGTCAGGGCGGCCTGCTGGATGTGGCACCCGCTCCCGACTTCGACAGCAGCAGGATGCTCTATTTCACCCTGGCTGAACGCACACCGCAAGGATCGCTCACCGCAGTGGGCAAGGGACGTCTCTCAGACGATGAGACTGCCATTGAAGCGTTTCGCATCATCTACCGCGCCATTCCCTATTTCGACAACAGCATGCACTTTGGTGGCCGTCTGCTGTTCAACAAGGAGGGGAATCTCTTCGTGAGTACCGGTGAACGGTCCGATCTGGCAACGCGCTACAACGCACAGAAGCTGGAGACCGCCCACGGCAAGGTGGTTCACATCACTCCCGAAGGAGAACCGGTAGAAGGCAATCCCTTTATCGGCAAGGAAGGCGCTTTGCCGGAGATCTACAGCTACGGACATCGCAATCCCCAGGGACTGGATATCCACCCGGTCACCGGAGAACTTTGGCTCAGTGAGATGGGTCCCCGTGGCGGCGATGAGCTGAACCTGATCAAGCCGGGAAAGGATTATGGGTGGCCGACCATCACCTACGGCATCGAGTACAACGGCAACGCCGTCGGTGAGGGGATCACCACCAAAGAGGGGATGGAACAACCTGTTTACTACTGGGATCCCGTGCTCTCCCCCAGCGGCATGGCTTTCTATGCTGACAACGAGATACCGGAGTGGCAGAACAATCTCTTCATCGGGGGACTCAACAGCAACCACATTGCCCGACTGGTGATTGAGGGCGACAGGGTTGTGGGTGAAGAGCGACTGCTGGCCAATGAGGGCCAGCGGTTCCGCGATGTGGGTGCCGGCAGCGACGGCGCTCTCTACGCGGTGACCGATGAAGGGCGGCTCTACCGTATTGCAAAGGCGAACTGATTCAAAATCATTACATCATGGATAAACGAACATTCATCAAACGTAGCATTGCCGGTGCAGTGACCATGGGGGCTGCCGGCAAGCTGAGCAACGGATTTGCTTCCGACAACAATGCAGCGATCACGGGCAACCACCCTGACAGTCAGATCAAACGCAGATTGGGTAAGACCGGCTTTGAGGTGTTTCCCGTGGTGTACGGCGGCATCATTTCAAGAAATGACGGGCAGGCTGCCTCTGATAATTATGTTGCCTGGGCGCGCGACAGGGGTATCAACTACTTCGACGTGGCTCCTTCCTACGGTGATGCCCAGGAAAAGTTGGGCAACTCACTGAAACCCTATCGCAAGGAGGTCTACCTTGCCTGCAAGACCACCCAACGATCACGGGAGGAAGCTGAGAAGGAGTTCGCGGAATCGCTGCGGCTGCTTCACACCGATTACTTCGACATCTACCAGCTACATTCCATCACCACTGCCGAAGATCTGGACCGAGCCTTCGGTGCCAACGGGGTGATGGAGATGATTGAAAAGGAGAAACAGCGGGGCCGCATCCGCAAGGTGGGCTTCTCGGCACACTCGCAGGTACAGGCACTGCGTGCCATGTCGATGTACGATTTCGATACGGTGATGTTCCCCATCAACTGGCTGATGGATATGCTTGCAGGCTGGGGATCGGGAGTAGCCAACGATGCGAAGCGGCGCGGCATGGGGGTGATCGCCCTGAAGGGACTGGTACACCGCCGCTGGCTGAACGATGAGGAGCGCAAGAGCTACCCCAAGTCGTGGGTCAAACCCATCGATGTGAGTGATCCGGAGCTGGGAATCGCTGTGCTGAAGTACACCTTCCGGACAGGTGCCGACGTGATTGTTCCCCCGGGAGATTTCCGCCACTTCGCTTTCTGCGTGGATCACATCAGTGAGATTGCTGACAGTCCACTCACCCGCAAGGAGAAGAAACTGCTCGATGAGGAGTTCCTGGCGGTGAAGGATTACCCCTTCTTCGATCCGAAGGCATAAAGTCAGGTTCGTCACCGCTGAAATACAGGATGCCTCTCTTTTCTATTCCTATCTTCTGCTGCCACTGGCAATCATGATGTAGTAGAGCAGAGTAGCCAGTGAGCTGAGGGCCGCCACCACGTAGGTATAACCAGCCCAGCGAAGGGCATCCACCGCCTGATTGTGATTGCTGACATTGGTGATGCCGGCACTGCTCAGCCATGCCAGTGCACGGTTGGTAGCGTTCTTCTCCACCGGAAGGGTGACGAAGCTGAAGAGCGTGGTCAGCGCAAACATACCGATACCAATCCAGATCAACATTGGGAAAGTCTGTATCATGATGATACCGGCCAGGATCACCCACATCACCCATCTGGAGGTGGAGGAGATGATCGGCACCAATGCCGATCGCATTTTCAGCGGAGCATAACCTTTGGCATGCTGGACGGCGTGTCCTGTCTCGTGGGCGGCTACTGCGGCGGCTGCCACACTGTTGGAGCCATATACCGCCTCACTCAGGTTGATGGTTTTGTTGAGCGGGTTGTAGTGGTCGGTGAGCCTCCCCCTCACGGAGATCACCTGCACGTCGTATATGCCATTGTCGTGCAGCATCTTCTCAGCCACCTCGCGACCGGTCATCCCGTTACGGAGGGGTATTTTCGAATATTTCTTGAAGCGTCTCTGGAGGGTATTCTGTACCATCCATCCGGCGATCGCTATTCCTATAAACAGAATCCAAACTGATATCATATCGTTTCTTTTTTTTTAAAATAAACAATTGGTGAGAACAAATGTTCAACAGCCAAAAGTGTGCCATTTTGCTAGCGGATGATGGTCTGTGCCCTGTCGGGCCCTACCGAGACGATGGCGATGGGTACTCCCAGCTCTTCTTCCAGGAAAGTGAGGTAGTTATTGAACTCCTCCGGAAACTCATCCTCCGACTGCATTTTTGTCATGTCGGTTTTCCATCCCGGCAGCTCCACCCATACCGGTTCAATCCCTTCCGTAATATCAAAGGGGAGCTCTTCCGTCTCTACTCCGTTGATGCGGTAAGCCACGCAGGCCCGAATGGTTTCAAAGCTGTCCAGCACGTCACTCTTCATCATCACCAACTTGGTCACCCCGTTGAGCATCACCGTGTAGCGGAGTGCCACCAGGTCAATCCAACCGCAACGGCGGGGACGGCCTGTCACCGAACCATACTCGCGACCGTTGTCACGCAGCAATTGTCCATCTTCATCGAACAGCTCAGTGGGAAAAGGGCCACTGCCCACTCGGGTGCAGTAAGCCTTAAAGATGCCATACACCTCCCCGATGGTCTGGGGTGCGATTCCCAGTCCGGTGCAGGCTCCTGCACAGATGGTATTGGATGAGGTGACAAAAGGGTAGGATCCGAAATCGATATCGAGCATAGCGCCCTGCGCTCCTTCGGCCAGTACTCTGGTGCCGTTTCGGAGCTCCCGATTGATAAAGTGCTCACTTTCAATAATCTGGAAGCTCTTCATCTTCTCAACCCCTTCGAACCAGGGTTTTTCCAGTGCTTCCAGGTCATATTCAAACGGATACCGATCGAGCATCTCCTTGTGCCGGGCAACAGCCTGGCGGTACTTCTCCTCAAAGTTGTGAAAGAGATCTCCGACCCGCAGGCCATGACGACTGATCTTATCGGTGTAGGCAGGACCGATACCACGCCCGGTGGTACCGATCTTGGCATTGCCCATCGCTTTCTCAGAGGCTGCATCGAGCAAACGGTGGGTGGGCAGGATCAGGTGAGCTTTCTTGGAGATATAGAGCCGGTCGGTCAGGGTGTGACCTGTCTCTTCGAGCGCTTCCACCTCCTGGCGGAAGAGCGCCGGATCGATCACCACCCCGTTGCCGATGATGTTGATCTTTCCCTCCTGAAAGATACCGGATGGTATTGATTTCAGAATATATCGCTCGCCTTCAAACTCAAGAGTGTGTCCCGCATTGGGACCACCCTGAAAACGTGCTACGATCTCATAGTTGGGTGTAAGCACATCCACCACTTTTCCTTTTCCTTCATCGCCCCACTGGAGGCCTAAGATTACGTCCACTTTCATTTCTGATGGTTATTAATTGGATGAATGACCGCTGGTACACTCATCACGTTTTGTTGAGCCACTGCTTACTTGTTCTTGTTTCCGGGTTTCTCCTTGCCGTTGCGTTCCAGCTTCTTCAGCTCCATCTTCTTGGCATGGCTGCACTTGCTGCAGATGCCGTAGATGTACATACTGTAATAGCTGACCTTGAATTTCTTGATCTTCTTCAACTGAGTCTGTGTGAGCAGGTCGCTGTTCCTGGTCTCCCATACCTGTCCGCAGCATGTGCAGATCAAGTGATCGTGATTCTCGTTCCCATAGGCCCGTTCATATTTCGACATGTTGCCGCCAAACTGATGCTTCACCACCAGTCCGCAGTCCAGTAACAGTTCGATCGTATTGTAGAGTGTGGCACGACTCACCCTAAAGTTTACATCGATCATCGATTTGTAGAGGGAATCCATGTCGAAGTGTCCCCTTGTCGTGTAGATATGGTCGAGTATGGCAAACCGTTCGGGCGTTTTGCGATGTTTATGCAGCGTGAGGTACTCCATAAACTCCTCCTTCACCTGCTCTCTTAATTTCCGACTGGCATCCATCGTTACAAAATTATTCCAATTTATTGATTTATCCTAACGATCTCTTTCGATTTTTCGTTGCTCCACCCCGATCATGTTGCCACTATTCCAACCTGACACTTATTTGATGGTCCGGGAATGGTAGAAGTATGCCGGTATGGATGGCTCACTCTCGATGTGATACGAATCTGAAATGGTCACGAAATAGTAAAAAGCCTGATCATCATCCGGAACATGCATGCGATAGAAAGGGTCTCTCACTCCCGTAGCCAGCAGATGCACTGCCTGATCCTTGTCAAAATCCTCACTATCTGTCCGATACAGATTGTAGGTCACCCTGCTGTTCCCTTCCGCAGGATTCCAACTCAGTTCAAACAGTCCATCTGCTTTTCTCTCAGCCCTCAAATCTGAGGGTGCAGCGGGGATGGTATCGGAAAGCCAGCTCATGGGCGGCAGTTTGGCCGGATATCGATAGTAGGTCTGAATGGATGAGAGAATTCCCTTTGTGTTTGTGAGCAGGTTGCCTGTACGGAAGTAGGCTTGCCCATGCACGTGCTTGTTCCTCGTGTAATCCACCTGATTGAGGATATCCTGTCTTGACCAGCCCAGCTCTATCATCTGATAGACACCCAGTCCCGGAACCACGATCCGCTGATTTCCGTTCTCCAACCAGTCATCCACAAAAGGGTAAAAGAGATGATCCTTGTAATACATCATCGGGTAGAGCGCGTCATGCTTCCCCGCTTTCATCCAGCGACCTGCATCCTGGTAAACGGTCTCCATGGCAGTCCAGCCCTGCCCATTGCTGCCAAGAGCACGGTAACGTCCCAGCGGCGCGCTGCTCACCTGTACCCATGGTTTCTCCTGTTTGATCCAGTCGTAGGTCTTGGTCACAAAGCGGGTGATGTTATCCCTTCGCCAGTCGGCCCGCGATTTGCCTTTGCCATAGAGCCGGTACATGCCATCATCGGGAAAACGTTCGCTGTTGTCGGGGTAGCGGATGTAATCGAAATGAATGCCATCCACGTCGTAACGGGTGACAATCTCTTTCACGATGGAAAGAAGATAATCATCGGTTCGCGGATTGCCCGGGTCGAGGAACCATTCACCCTTAAATTTCTTAACAAGTGTGGGATACTTCTTTGTAACAGAGGCTTTTCCCAATGTTTTCACATGGCTGTAGCTCCCGAGCGGATAGGTGACGATCCAGGCATGGCATTCAATACCCCGTTTATGACACTCCTCAATCGCAAAAGCAAGCGGATCAAATGACGCGTCTCCCTTCCCACTGCTGACCACGAGTGTGGACATCGGCTCTATCTCAGAACGGTAGAGCACCTCTCCTCTTGCGC
>JAHDQF010000087.1 GCA_018433945.1 Proteiniphilum sp.
CTGCTTTTTTCAGTTTGTCCAGTTGATACTGTTTCACATTTTTTTCCGACAGCTGGAGGAGCGTTCGCTTGTCACCCCGTTGCGGGATGGTGAACGATGCATCAGCCAGTTTCAGATCTGGCAGGAAAGGCACAATGATCTCTTTTGAATTGCTTCCGAATCGCTGACGCATCTCCACGATGCCGAGACCGAGGAGCTCTTCCTTTGTCTCATCGAGCTTCTTTCTATACTCGAATGTATAGGCCTGATTGATTGCGCCATTTACTACGTGGAGGTAGTTGATATAGGCTGCTTGTTCATCCTCTTCCAGTGCAAAAACATCGAGGTTGTATCCGAAGTTGCTGACAACCTGCGATTTCTCCCTGAAATTCCGGATCAGTATCAGTTTTTCTTTCAGCTCCTGCGCCTCTTCAAAGCGCAACTCACCAGCCAGTGCATGCATTTCTTCGCGCATCTGCTTCTCGATGATCGAAATGTTGCCTTTCAGGATCTCAGTGATCTCAACAATGTTCCGATTGTAATCCTCTAGCGACTGCAATCCTTCGCAAGGGCCTTTACATTTTTTGATATGATACTGAAGACATACCTTGAATTTGCCTGCTGCAATATTTTCCGGTGTGAGGTTCAATCGGCAGGTACGCACCTTGTAAACGCTGCGAAAGATGCCGAGCAGCGCATTGACAGATTGTACCGAGGTATAGGGGCCAAAGTAGCGTGATCCATCTTTCACAAGGTTGCGCGTCTTATATACCCGGGGGAAATACTCATTCTTGATGACGATGGAGGGGTAGCTTTTGTCATCTTTTAACATCACATTGTAGCGCGGCCTGAACTCCTTGATCAGGTTATTTTCCAGAAGAAATGTATCTTCTTCCGTGTTCACTACAATGTATTTAATTTTCCTGATATTGCGTACCAGGATCCTGGTCTTGGGGTGTTCCTGCTGCTTGTTGAAATAGGAAGAAACCCTTTTCTTCAGATCTTTGGCTTTACCCACGTAGATCACCGTTCCCTTTTCATCGATAAACTGGTAACATCCAGGCTGATGTGGAATTACCGCCAGGGTATTTTTGATCTCATCGTTCATATCACGGAAGAAACTGACATGAGACAAAGGTACAAAAAAAAGCGCTCATTTTTGCATCCCGTTTTGTCTCCCGGTTCATAAAAATGAGCCTGCTCATAGTAATTGATTCCCTATTTGGAGAATTTCAGGATAGAGCTTACCTCCACATCATCCGGAAAGAGCAACCGTCCTTCCAGCTCTTCCAGCTCTATCAGAAAATTGATATAAATTTTCTGTACCCCCAGTTTTTTCACCAGGTTGTGGGCTGCTACCATGGTGCCACCGGTAGCCAGGAGGTCATCATGAATCAGTACCACATCATCCTTCGTCAATGCATCTTCATGGATCTGTATGGTGTCTTCGCCATACTCCTTGCTATAGGTCTCCTCGATTACCCGGTAGGGTAGCTTACCCGGTTTTCGGATCGGTACAAATCCTGCGCCCAGTCTGATGGCTACGGCAGGCCCCATGAAAAATCCTCTGGACTCTATGCCTACTACCTTGGTGATTCCTTTGTCGCGATAACTTTCGTAGAGAATATCGGAGAGTTCTTTCAGATGTTCCGCCGACTGGAACAGGGTGGTGATATCCTTGAACTGAATGCCCGGGATTGGGAAGTCAGGGATGTTTCTTACGGAAGCGGTTAATTTTTCGATGCTCATTTCAATGCGATGATTTAATTGTTTCTTCTGGAATGTTCCACGTGAAACATTTCATTTTTTTATCTGCCCAGTAACACCAATAACACCGATATATCGTTGGGCGAAACACCTGGTATTCTGCTGGCCTGTGCGATGGTTTCCGGGTTGATCCGGGTCAGTTTCTGCCTTGCTTCGGTTGAGAGCGACTGAATCTCGTTGTAGTTGAATTTGTCCTTGATCCGTATCTCCTCCAGGCGGGTGATCTTGTCGGCCATCACCTGTTCCCGCTTGATGTATCCACTGTATTTGATGCGGATGTCTGCCGACTCGATGATCTCCTCCTGTCGTTCTTCGATGCTTTCAAGCAGTTGTTGCAGAGGGGATACCTCACGTGCCATCACCTCCAGGTCGATGTGCGGACGCACCAGCAGATCGATCAGTTTTACGCCCTGTTTGAGAGGTGTTGCTCCGATGCTTTCCAAAAAGGGGTTGATCCGCTCTGCCTTGACCGGGAAGTCGTTTACAAAACGAATGATCTCCTCCACCTTTGCTGCTTTTCTGTTCAGCAGCTCCATTCGTTCGGTAGTTGCCAGTCCCAGCTCATATCCCTTACGGGTGAGCCTCTCGTCAGCATTGTCCTGTCGCAACAGGATGCGGTACTCAGCCCGGGAGGTGAACATGCGGTAGGGTTCATCTACCCCTTTGGTGATCAGGTCGTCGATCAGCACGCCAATATACGCTTCATCACGATGCAAAACAAAGGGTATGCCGCCATGGCAGTTGATGTGTGCGTTGATACCGGCCACGATCCCCTGTCCGGCAGCCTCCTCATAGCCGGTAGTTCCGTTGATCTGTCCCGCAAAAAAGAGGTTTTTCACCGCTTTTGTTTCGAGCGTAGGGTGGAGCTGCGTAGGGTCGAAGAAGTCATATTCGATGGCGTAGCCCGGACGGAAGATATGTGTGTTGCGGAATGCCGGAATGGTCTGAAGTGCTTTCAGCTGCGTCTCCAGGGGGAGTGAGGAGGAGAATCCGTTGAGGTAGTACTCATGAGTGGTTTCACCTTCCGGTTCCAGGAAGAGCTGATGGCTTGTTTTCCCGGAGAAAGTGACGATTTTTGTCTCAATGCTGGGACAATAACGGGGTCCGATGCTCTGGATCTGTCCATTATAAAGTGGTGAATCTTTGAGTCCCTCACGCAGGGCGGCGTGCACCGCTTCAGAGGTGTAAGCGATCCAGCAGCTGCGCTGTATAAGCTCTCGCTGCACCTGCGGAAGATAAGAGAATTTATGAAAATCGTGATCCCCTTTTTGTTCTGTCAGGAGGCTGAAGTCGACGGTTCGTGCATCGATCCGCACCGGTGTCCCGGTTTTCATCCGATCGGTACGGAACCCAAGCTCTCTCAGCTGTTCGGTCATACCGGTAGATGCCGGCTCGGCGATGCGACCGCCACCGATCTGCACCTTGCCGATATGGATCAGTCCGTTCAGGAAAGTGCCGTTTGTCAGGATCACTGCACCAGCGGTAAAAGTGACCCCCATGCGGGTTTTCACACCTTTCACGCAGTTGTTTTCAATGATAAGTTCAGTGACCGTGTCCTGCCACATGAACAGGTTATCGGTGTTCTCAATGATCTCACGCCAGGTCTCGATATATTTCATCCGGTCGCTTTGCACACGTGGGCTCCACATGGCAGGCCCTTTGGAGCGGTTCAGCATCCTGAACTGGATGGCTGTCCGGTCGCTTACGATTCCCATCTGGCCACCGAGTGCATCAATCTCGCGTACGATCTGTCCCTTGGCTACGCCTCCCACAGCAGGATTGCAGCTCATCTGTGCAATCTTGTTCATGTCCATAGTGATGAGCAGTGTCTGTGAGCCCATGTTGGCTGCAGCTGTTGCCGCTTCGCATCCGGCATGGCCAGCACCCACTACTATGATGTCGTAACTGAATTTCATTTTCTTTTTTTTGGCGGATACAAATTTACTAAAAAAGAAAACGTTACCGGTCGGTTCTACTGTTAATAACCGGTAATAACCACTTTGCTGTTGAATCGCCTCTCGTTCCATTGCCGGAGACATTCGGTGTAAAGTCACCATCCATCGAGAGCAGATCATCAACAGAATCGAAGAGATTCCCGGTGTGATCGAACATCAGGGAAAAGAGATGGGACATATTGTTTCAGCGATGGTTTACAAATGTGAATTTTAAGGCGTTTTTGAATCGTTTTGTAAATTATCAGTCATTCAGAATCAATAGGTTAAGAGCTTTCTCCTCCGCCTCCCGCATTGCTTTCTTCTCTCTCCTGCTCTTGTCCTGCAGGCCACAGAGGTGCAATACGCCATGGATGATCACCCGGTGTAATTCCTCCTCATACGGAGTACGGTACTTTTGTGAATTGCTGCGCACGGTCTCCAGACTGATAAAAATATCCCCCGCAATGGCATCCCCTTCAGAATAGTCGAAAGTGATGATATCGGTGAAAAAGTCATGCTGCAAATACTGCCGGTTCACTTCCAGTATTTTCTGGTCGTCACAAAAGAGGTAGGCAAGTTCGTCCACCTTTTTTCCAAAACTGGCCGCAACCGATTTGATCCAGTTGGCCGTTTTTCGTTTTTTGATGGTTCTTGGGAAAGGAATGTTTTCTGATTGGAATGTGATTGCCATTGCTGTTAACTTTTATTAACCTCGAGACTCTTTTAATTGCTATCCAAAAAAGAGATAGGCAGTGAATATGGCGGTTACAATACCCGCAAGATCGGCTAAAAGCGCATAAGGAACGGTATAGCGCGAATTTTTGATATTCACCGCACCATAGTAAACAGCCACGATATAGAACGTGGTATCGGTGGCTCCCTGTAACACACCTGAGAGACGGCCGGCAAATGAATCGGCACCCAGGTTCTTCATCGTGTCGATCATCATCCCCCTCGCGCCGCTACCGCTGAGTGGTTTCATCAGGGCGGTGGGCATGCCGTCCACCCAACGGGTATCGATGCCTGTCATCGCCACCATACTCCGCAGCCCTTCCATCAGGAAATCCATCGCTCCCGAAGCACGGAACACCCCGATACCCACCAGGATGGCGATCAGGTAGGGGATGATGGAGACAGCTGTCTTGAAACCATCTTTGGCACCGTCGATGAATGCCTCGAAGATGTTGATCTTTTTTCGCAGTGCTTTGAATATGAAAAGACAGATGATGGAGAAGAGGATCACGTTGGCAACCAGGCTGGAGACGATGTTGATCTGCTCCTGTGGCATGCTTTGAAAAAGCAGGGTGGTGGCTGTTATGATGCCGCACATGCCCAGCAGGAAGCCCATGATGGCACGTTGGAAGATGTTGATTCCCTGCCGCAGACAGACCGCGATCACCCCTACCAGGGTTGCGGCGAAAGTGGCGATCATGATTGGGATAAAGACATCGGCAGGATTGGCGGCACCCATCTGTGCGCGGTAAACCATCACGGTAACCGGTATCAGTGTGAGTCCCGATGCGTTCAGTATCATGAACATGATCATCGGGTTGGAAGCTTGCTCTTTTTGCGGATTGATCTCCTGCAACTGCTGCATCGCTTTCAGGCCGAAAGGGGTGGCGGCGTTGTCGAGTCCCAACATGTTGGCCGAGATATTCATCAGCATCGATCCCGATGCGGGATGGTTTCTGGGAATATCAGGGAAGAGACGGGAGAAGAGAGGAGCCACAGCACGCGAGAAGAGCTCCACCATGCCGCCTCGTTCGCCGATCTTCATCACCCCCAGCCAGAGGGAGAGCACGCCGGTCAGTCCCAATGAGATCTCAAAGCCGGTACGGGCAGTGTCGTAGGTGGAGTTCATGATGTCGGTGAAGACCTGCATGTCTCCGAAGAAGAGCAGCTTCACCAGTGCCACCGCGAAGGCGATGAGAAAGAAAGCGATCCAGATATAATTCAATACCATAAGCAGTGGAAATCAGGGTAGCAATCGTGTTGTACGGACATTTTGAACCAAAGGTACAATTTCTGTCCCTTTATCAAAAGGGAATAAAAGATATTTTATAACTTTACGCTGCTAAACAGATATCTTTCATTTCAATGCGCTGGAAAGATTTCTTTTATTTTCATAGGGGACAGAGGCTGGGTGTGCTGTTACTTTTGATCCTGATTGTGCTGACTTTGATCCTGCAGCTTCTGCTCAGCAACCGTCGTTCCTCACAAATCGTGCTGCAGGAGAACGATTCGTTGATCCGGGCATTTGAAGCGTTTCGTCGCAGTGGAGAGCAGCTTCTGCCAGATACAACCATTCGTCCCGA
>JAHDQF010000066.1 GCA_018433945.1 Proteiniphilum sp.
ATGCAGGAGATTGCCACGGGGAAAGGCGTATCTGTTGCACAGATCGCATTGGCCTGGCTGCTTCATCAGCCGGTGGTAACCAGTGTCATCATCGGGGCGAAGAAGCTGGAACAGCTTCAGGATAACCTGAAGGCTGTGGATGTAACCCTTTCTGCCGATGAATTGGGCAGGCTGGATGAAGTGAGCAAACTTGCTCCGGAATATCCCGGCTGGATGATTGACTTTATGAGTGCCGACCGGCAAGCATAGCAACACACGCTGCGAGCCATACCGGGGGCGTGACATCTGCAGAAATTCAACCAGTCTGCAGATGCCCGCTCTTTTTTTTACGATGAGGCCGGGCTTACGAGGAGGAACAACTGTCGGTAAAATTCTATAAGCTGTAAGTTGTAAGCGATCAGCTATCTTTGTATCCGATGCATCCTTTCTTTTATAATTGTTTTGAAATTCTCTTTATATGCTTCGCTCATAAAACTTCGATCTATCTGCTCCTCCCATTTGGGCAATGCCTTTGCCATCTTGCTAAAGATGTTTTGCTGCTGTTTCTCTTCTACTTTCATGATGTTCATGGCTGCAACAAAATCCTCTCTCTTCAGCTTTTTCTTTTTACCGTTAAGTGTCAATGCCATTTCTTCATCATCGTCAGGATTTACTAAGGCAATATTTACCAGATCATAGGCAGGCGACAGCGTCATGCCCAGTCCGGGATGTTCCAACAAAGAAAAGTTTTTTAAATGCATATCAGCATTGCCGGTAAGGAAGGAGAAAAGCACCATTTCAAAGAAGTTTACCACATCCAGGCCCGGTGTAGCGGAATATTTTAGAATGGCTTTGGCAATCTGTTCATAGCTACCATGGTATTTGTCCTCGGTAAGTCGTTCGGTACTGTATCCTTGAATTTATGAATCTTGTTCGAAGGTTTTGGGTACTGCCCCCACTTCATATCCAAATAGCTGCAGTACCTGGTTCACCTTGTCCAACCGCAGGGTTTCCTTTCCCTGCTCCATTTCGCGAATGAAACGCAATCCCACACCTGCCTTTTCTGCCAATTCAGACTGGGTGAGTTTCACCGCTTTTCGTTTCTCTTTCACAAAATTTGCCAAGTTCATCTTATACCCTTTTGGGTGCAAATATAATACAATTTTTTATTTTTAACCCCTTTCGGGTATATATTTTTAGAATAAATAAATATTATACCCTTTTGGGTGTAAAAACAGTAATTTCCGGAGGTGAAAGATTGCGAGAGGTAGTGGTTCGGGAGGGAGTTTTTAGCTATATTCGGGAAAAGAGATTCTTAGAATAATCTTCCTTGCAATTCAATTTTTGGATAAAAAACGCCAATTATCACAAATGGATTGTTGGTTCTTCTTCTGTGCCATTTTTTTGTTGTACCCAGGAAAAAGTATAAATCTTTGTTTTGAATGAAATTGTCTTCATATTGTTCTTTTACTTTCCTCAAGGCAATATTCTCATTGCCGTTTGCATTTCTAAGACAATTCCAATATAATGAACCGAATTCCCAATCTTCGATCATCAGCTTACTTTCTTTTCCTTCATCATCTAAAAAGCGATAAAAAAATTTATAGGGTAATTTGGGAATCAAGGTTTCTATCGGTTTTACTGTTTCAAAAAGATCCCCTTGTTTTCTTAATTCCTTCCACTCATCAAAAACCAATTGCCATCGGTATTGATCCTGTCGCCGATTTGGATATCCCTGAAATCATAATTTACCGGGGAATAACTTTCCGGTCGAAAATCATCCTGACGTTTATTAAGGTCAAGTTCAATCCAGGTGTATTTCACATTCTTCACCTTCCCCGTTCCTTTCAGATCGATTAAGAAGCTCAAAGGAACAGGATAAATTCTTATCCAGTCTCCATTTTCCAGTACTCCGGCAGTACACACCAATTCATCGTAACTTCTTGAAGGGAGAGGATAAGTCAATGCCCACTTCCGGTATGTGCTTGTATTCAATCCCCACACCATTACAGGCCTTAATCAGTTGATGCTTGCTGAATCCAAACTTCATGCTGATCGGGTTTCTTCGCACATCGCAAAGAACTTTCACATCATTTTCAATCAGTTTGTTGATATATTGGTCAAGTAGTGCCAGCAATATCTTTCTTCTGTAATACATAAGACAAAGATACAAATAGAAAACAAAAACAATAAATAAAAAGTGGTATCTATGCATATTAAATGATACGTTGAAAAGTATGGCAAAGAATACAATGGGGACAAAGCTTCCCCGCAAATTAGAGGAACAGATGCAGGTGGTGGGCGAGCAAATCAGGCTGGTGAGGTGTTTGGGAGAGCGATAAGCTATTTTCCCTTTTCCCTGAATCCATGGGAACTTTTCAGCCCGAAGTTTGTTTTAAGAAGCATGCTGATCCAATTCGTCCGGCTTTTATGATACATGCCGATCCCGTTCGTCCGGATCATATACCGGATACCGGATGTGCGAAACAACCGCATCGGCCAGAGAACATGGATGAAGATCAACTCCTCATCGGTGGAATAGAATCCCGCCTCGTCAACTCAGACAGGGAGCATGAATGAACATCAACTAAAAATTTCAGAAAATATGAAGTACAAATTATTGGGAAACACCGGATTAAAAGTGTCTGAACTTTGTCTGGGAGCTATGACTTTCGGCGGGCGTGGCACGTGGACAGCCATTGGCACGCTTCAGCAGGAGCAGGTAAATCAACTGGTTAAAGCAGCAGTCGATGCCGGGATCAATTTTATCGACACCGCCAATGTTTACAGCGAAGGAATGAGCGAAAAGTTGACCGGGCAAGCCATTCGCGACCTGGGACTGAATCGCGACGACCTGGTGATCGCCACCAAAGTGCGCGGTGCCATGGGCGAGGGGCCGAATAATGTGGGGCTCAGCCGTTAGCACATTCTGCAGCAGGTAGATGAAAGCTTGTCGCGCCTGCAGGTGGATTACATCGACCTGTACCAGATCCATGGGTTTGATCCGCAGACCCCGCTGGAAGAGACGCTGGAGGCACTCGATTCGCTGGTGAAATGTGGTAAGGTGCGTTACATCGGATGCTCGAACCTGGCAGCCTGGCAGCTCATGAAGGCATTGGGCATTTCCGCACAGCAGCATCTCTCCCGATTCGTCTCTTTGCAGGCTTATTATACCATTGCCGGACGTGATCTGGAGCGCGAGCTGGTACCGTTGCTGCTCGACCAGAAAGTGGGACTGATGGTATGGAGCCCGCTGGCAGGCGGTCTGCTGAGCGGGAAGTACAGTCGCCATGCTACCACGGAAGAGGGGCGCCGGGTCAATTACGACTTTCCTCCGGTCGATAAAGAGAAGGCTTATGATATCATTGATGTGATGCAGGAGATTGCCACGGGGAAAGGCGTATCTGTTGCACAGATCGCATTGGCCTGGCTGCTTCATCAGCCGGTGGTAACCTCCATCATCATCGGGGCGAAGAAGCTGGAACAGCTTCAGGATAACCTGAAGGCTGTGGATGTAACCCTTTCTGCCGATGAATTGGGCAGGCTGGATGAAGTGAGCAAACTTGCTCCGGAATATCCCGGCTGGATGTTGGAACGCCAGGGCGGTGACCGGCAAGCATAGCAACACATATCCCCTCTCCATGTTTACCGGCTTGCACACGGCAGAAGCGGCAAAAGCAACAAGGACTATTACATTGTCAAGAAGCTCAAGGAGCAGGGAGTGATCATCCCAGTTTGAGGCTGACGGGATATTGTGAAGAATATTTGTGGTTAAAAGATAATTTATTTCCTCAATTTTTCTCTCTATATTTGTACGTTGGATTTGTTCTATAATTTTGAATTAATGTCTTTTGAAACGAGCATTTAAAACGTTTACACCCATGTTGATGACTAAAAGCGAGTTCCATACGACACCTTTGAACTATTGCGATCAGTGAGAGCAAAGAAAAAGCTTGCTTTTGGTATGCCGAACGCAGCAATAGTCTAACTTTAGTGAAAATCAATAGTTTTAATCGTATGAAAAGATATGTCTGTACAGAATAACCCATAATGACAATATTACTGATAAGATAAGGAGGTTTTGAATCATGCGATTAAGTCGGTTCCAAATAGATATCATAAAAGAACTTGCCCGAAAGTATTTTGGGGCGGACACAACCGTGTATTTGTTTGGTTCCAGGACCGACGATAATAAAAAAGGTGGTGATATTGACCTATTTATAAAAACCTCCCATGAAAACAGATTAACGTTGGATGCAAAAATTCATTTTTTGGCTGAGTTGAAAGCAAAAATTGGTGATCGCAAAATTGATGTAATTTTTGACAATGCCAATACCAGGTTAAAGAAAAAATTTTACCGTTCTGTTAACCGTCAAAAAATTGAGTTATGAACAATGAAAAAAGCGATAAATTGAATGAAGCCCTGTTGCTTTGTACCATCCATAGTGAACGAATGAACTTCGCCTGGGGAAAAATTAAAACGCACTTCCCGCTTGACAGAGAAGAATATAGTCGGTTAAAACCCGAAGAATTAAGTTTCGTTGACCAGTTAATTTTTCGTTTTTCAAAAATGCAAGACAGCATGGGAGAAAAATTGTTCCCTGCAATTCTTGAAAACCTGGGAGAAAATGTCAAAGGATTACCATTCATTGATATACTGGCAAAACTCGAAGAATTAAATATCATTCCAAATACCGAAGAATGGATGCTGCTGCGCGAAACCAGAAACATTGTAACCCATGAGTATCCTTTTATTACGGATGAAGTAATTGAGGGATTAAATTTGTTAAGTAAACACTATCTGCTCATTACTGACATTTGGAAACAAACGAAATCCTACATTATAAACCGGTTTCAAAAGTGAAAAGTGACTCCCCTCCGAAAAGTCGTTTTAGTTCTTTTTGGCCATCGCAATTGACTGAAAATCAACCGAAAATTTATGATAAGATTGCCATTTAAGGGCTTTTCGGAGCATACTCAAAAGTGAAAAGAGAAACGAAGTGATTGCAATTGAAAAATAAGCAGTGTATCTTGCGCCGCTTATCGTAGAGAAAATAGATACATTTATTACAGCAGTTATTACATTCGTCCGGTGCTGTATTGATAGAAGGAGCCAAATGGTGTGGAAAAACCAGCACCGTACTTCGTGCTTCCAGGAGTGTGTTGTATATGCAGGATCCTGATAAATCAGCATCATACATTGCAATGGCAGATACAAAACCATCACTACCTATATCAATGCCCTGCGTAGAATTTTTGTCATTGACGATCTGCCTGCATGGCAACCTTCACTGCGTTCCAGGACTGCCATCCGTACTTCACATAAGCGGCATTTTGTTGATCCTTCAATTGCCACGGCAGTGTTGAGAGCAAACCCCGACACGGTTCTTTCCGATTTTGAATTGTTCGGTTTTTTATTTGAATCACTTTGTACACGAGACATGCGTGTTTATGCACAGGCTAACGATGGTGATGTGTTTCACTATCGGGATAAAAGTGAGTTAGAAGTCGATTTAATTGTCCGGTTGCGAGATGGCAGGTGGGGTGCAATTGGTTCTGACAGGTGGCCAGTTTGCGTATCAACGCCCCGAAGGTGTATGGATTGTTCCCATTGGATGTCTGAGAGAGTGAGG
>JAHDQF010000036.1 GCA_018433945.1 Proteiniphilum sp.
CAAAAATAAATCTATAAAATTGTGAAGTCTGAGATTATAAAAAAACCATCTATCTTTACCGCATATCTTTATCGCGGTCAAACGCCGAATATGGAAATAAAGTTTGCTCAAAAGTATCTGCGCGAATTGTACGAACGCGTGACAACTTCCGACAAAACACTATGAATAAACCGACTATGGAAAAATATATTTGTGCACGCCCCGTACATCCAGGTGAAATTTTGAAAGAAGAGATTGAATATCGCGGCATTTCACAAGCTAAACTTGCAGGACAGATGGGGATATCATATAAAATGTTGAATCACATATTAAATGAACGGCGTCCACTCACCCCAACCACGGCAATGTTGTTTGAAGCAGCCTTGGGAATAGATGCTGATTTACTAATGCGCATACAATTGAAATACAATATGCGTGTAGCAAAGCAAGATACATCATTTGCCGAACGTCTTGCCGAAATCCGAAAATCGGCTTCAATGCTATAAAACGAGCATGTTAATCATCCTATATGCCCATCATCAACCTTACAAGCTGTCCTGTCTGTGGCAGTACAGATATTAAGAAAGTTTTTGACGCTGCAGATCACTTCTCAAGCGGTGAGGTTTTTCCTGTGTGTGATTGCCGGGAGTGCGGCTTTCGTTTTACAAACAATTTTCCCTCTGAGGATACGATCGGAAAATATTATAACTCGCCTGACTATATCTCTCATTCTGATAGCAATAAAGGATTGATCAACAAGCTCTATCACCTTATGAGGAGATACATGCTGACACGAAAGATGAATCTGGTCAACCGGTACGTCGATGGTCAAAACAGAAGATTGCTGGATATCGGCTGCGGCACCGGTTACTTCCTGCAGGCTGCCAAAGAAAGAGGGTTCACCGTTGCCGGCATTGAGAAAAATGACCTGGCGAGAACGCATGCAATCACCCATTTCGGGTTGGATGTAAAGGATGAGAAAAGTTTTTTTGATATTGCAGACACATCATTCAACGTGATCACACTCTGGCATGTGCTGGAGCATCTGGAGAAGCTGAATGAGAGCCTGGAAAAGATTAACGGGATCCTGACTCCCGATGGTACCGTGGTGATTGCGCTGCCCAACCACCACGCTTACGATGCCCGCGTGTACGGCAAACAATGGGCAGCATACGATGTGCCGCGACATCTCTGGCATTTCTCCCCCGGAACCGTCGAAAAACTACTCAACAAACATCATCTGAAAATCACTGATATTCACCGCATGCCCCTGGATGCCTTCTATATTTCAATGCTGAGTGAAAAGTACAAGGGCAGCAGTCTGTGGAAACAATATGGCAGAGCATTCCTGGTGGGAGCGACAGGTTTTATGCGATCATTGCGCAACGTGGAACAATCAAGCTCTCTGATCTATATCGTTAAAAAGAAATAAGACCGTCTGTCCCGGCGAAGGACGAATAAATTTGTCGTTTCTTACAGAAAACAGTATTTTTGAAAGTTCACGAAAAGCTGAAAACTGAACCCCATGCCGCTGCAGGGACATCGATTGCTTCTAAAGAACTGAAAACTGATTACTGACTGTTGACAACCAAAATTATGGGTAAACGAAAGAAACCAATCCGATTCGATGAGAAACGGCTCTTCTACTCCATCCAGGAAGTAGCCGACCACTTCGCGGTCAATGTCTCCCTGCTGCGTTTCTGGGAGAAGGAATTCGAGAATATCAGGCCCAAAAAAACGGCCGGAGGTACACGCCAGTACACCCGGGAGGATATCCAGCAGGTGGAGATTGTCTATCATCTTGTGAAAGAAAAGGGGATGACACTGGAAGGTGCACGTCAGACACTGAAATCGAAAAAAGATGACGAGGAAAAACGGGCGGATGCAATTAGCAGGCTGATGGAAATAAAAAAAGAGCTGTTACTGATCGAGGAGGAGTTCGATCAACTGCACGAAATGCAGAAATACGCCAAAAAAACCACAGAAGAATAAGGACAAGCTGTTCATTTCAGGACGGAACCACGTATTCCAAGACGAAACCCTGTATTTGAAAACAGAACCTCATATTTCAAGTCTGCCCACGGAAATGTTCCCATTTACATCTTTGTTTACTACTGTCCCGTTAAGATTTTCGGTCTCGAAATAGTTCGAGTTGACCGTCGTCAGACGAGACATTTAAATTTGGTTTGTTGAACAATTCACGAACCGGTATTTTTTCAAACAACATTGTTCCTATGGTTTGAGAAATCATATAAAGTGAAGGTTCATCGATGTGCATCTTTTTCTTGGCCAATGCTAAAAGTAAGAACGCACATACGGCTATCCATATCTGGGTATAGACGGCATTTTCAGAGGTGCCATAAAAAGATTTGATATGCAGGTGTTGCTTTATCCACTTGAAGAAAAGTTCAACATTCCATCTTTCCTTGTAAAGTTCGGCAATGGTGAGTGCCTCGTAACCAGTATGATTAGTTATGAAGCGATACACGTTCCCGGTGGCAAAGTCTTCATAAACAACCATACGGAGTTCATCCGGATATTTTTCAATAGATACTTTTTCGGTCAGACGAATTATCTGGTCATTGATTACACCTGTCTGCGAGTCAACTGCCCTGGAAGAAATAACCTCGTACTGCATGTTATCTTTAGCCCTTGTTACAAAGAAAGCACCATTCTTGTGAATGTTGTTGAAGAGCCTGAAGAAGTCAACGTATCCCTTATCCATCAAATAGATGGCACCCATCTCGATGCACATTTCATCCATTGCATTGACATCATGCACGGACGCTCTTGTAAGATGAATGAAAACAGGGAGATTACCTCTCAAGTCAATTTGTGTATGTACTTTTATGCCTCCCTTATTCTTGCGAAACTTGGCCCATGGACAGAGTTTGAGACACAGACTGATGGTGGTGCTGTCGAACGCATAAACCATATTATCAATATCAAGCCTGAACTTGTCATTGGCGTACATCGGCCGCACTTTTTTTATCAGGACTTCTCCCAACTCGGCATAGATGTGCCAGTCCCTGTTCTCGTTAGCTTTTGCCAGCGTATTACGGGGAACTGCATAACTGATGCCACAGTGGTACAATTTTCTAACTGCAGCCAGAGCGTTCAGACTCGCTTCGATATCACGCAGGCTATTTTTGTCTGCATATTGAGCCATGCACATTACAAGAAACTGATCGTGGCAGGAAAGATTCCTGACTCGATAATCACCTTTGTAACGGGTGACAATTTCATCAAATTCTCTACGGGGTATGAGTTGCATGATTTGGGAGAAAACTGTTTTGCCGGAATTCATGTCCTACACTATTTGAAGGGAAACGCAAAAGTAACCAATTCAAATCGTGTACAAGAAATTCAGGACACATATTATTAAATATAAAATACTTAAAACAATAAACATTATTTTAACGGGACACTAGTGATCTTTGTTTACAACTGTATGAGAAAATATTTCTTCCTGCCGATTATTTTGTTTTCTGCTTTTATCTACGCACAAAATGACGTGTCCGTAAAAGTAGGTGCTGAACTTACCGATGCTTATTTTCCGCTGTTGAAAGGAAAACAGGTGGCGGTAATGACCAACCAGACCGGCATGGCCGGGGAAGAGCACCTGGTGGATCTGCTGAAGAGGAACCATTTCAACATAGTGGGTATCTTTTCTCCAGAGCATGGTTTTCGCGGCACCGCCGATGCCGGAGAGCATGTGTCCAGCTCGGTGGATGAAAAAACGGGAATCCCCATCTGGTCGCTGTACGGCAGCGGAAGCGGCAAACCGTCGGCCGACAAAATGGAGCAGTTTGATGTGCTGCTGTTCGACCTGCAGGATGTGGGACTCCGCTTCTATACCTATTACGCCAGCATGGCACGGCTAATGGATGCCTGTGCGGAACACGGCAAAAAGATGATCGTGCTGGATCGTCCCAACCCCAACGGGATGTATGTGGATGGGCCAATCCTCGACATGAAACATAAGTCGGGCGTGGGATGGCTGCCCATCCCGGTAGTGCACGGCATGACACTGGGTGAGCTGGCACTGATGATCAACGGCGAGAAATGGCTGCCGGAAGGAAGAAGATGTGACCTCACCGTCATCCCCTGTGAAAACTACACCCACCAGACCCGTTACGAGCTGCCCATTGCCCCCTCACCCAACCTGCCCAATATGCATGCCATTTACCTCTATCCTTCCACCTGCCTGTTTGAAGGGACAGTGATGAGCCTGGGACGGGGCACTCCTTTCCCCTTTGAAGTGTACGGTCACCCCAATTACCGTGGATCAGACTTCACCTTTACACCCCGAAGTCTTCCGGGAGCCAAAAACCCGCCGCTGCGCAACCAAAAGTGCTATGGGGTAGATCTTCGCGGACTGCCGGATGAGCAGATCATTGCCAATGGGTTTGATCTCTCCTACCTGATCGATGCCTACCGGAACCTCAACATGGGAGATAAGTTCTTCACCTCTTTCTTCGAAAAGCTGGTCGGCGTGGATTACATCCGCCGCGACATCATCGCCGGCAAATCGGCCGGAGAGATCAAAGAGAAATGGTTTTGCGATGTGGTGAAATTCAAACAGCAGCGAAAACCTTACCTGATCTACCCGGAATAATGGAAAAAATTATATGACATATTTTTCGTTTAAGATTTCAATGTGCATGGCGACGAAAATAGTGTTGAAAAAAATTAACTGTCATTTCGTTATAATTACCCGCCCTCCTTGGGCTGATTTGTAGCGTATGCTCAAAAATATTTTTTGTTTTGTTGCAAGCCCACAACCCGTACCCTTTTTCATCATTCCGACCGGCCGGCGGTAGAGAAAAATCAATTTACGCAGATAGCAGACTACAGTCATCTGATATAAGCCTGCCACATTCCACATCCGAGGTCTCAAATCCAAAATAGTTTTTGTATTTTTGCACTTCATTTACAAAACGTTCAGGAGATAAACCCTCAAAAGGTGTCTCATTTCACCCGTTGAAATGCTTTAAGAACAAGAATTGAATCACATTTATGGAAATTGCAAGCAAATATAACCCCGCAGAGGTAGAAGAGAAGTGGTACCAATACTGGATGGACAACAGACTGTTCCACTCCGAACCCGACGACCGGGAACCCTATACCATTGTTATCCCGCCTCCCAACGTCACGGGCGTATTGCACATGGGCCATATGCTCAACAACACCATTCAGGATGTGCTGGTACGGCGTGCACGCATGCAGGGGAAGAATGCCTGCTGGGTGCCGGGTACCGATCATGCTTCCATCGCCACCGAGGCGAAGGTGGTCACAAAACTGGCTTCACAGGGAATAAAGAAAACCGATCTTAGCCGGGAGGAATTCCTGAAACATGCCTGGGAGTGGACACACGAACATGGAGGGATCATCCTGCAGCAGTTGAAAAAGCTGGGAGCGTCGTGCGACTGGGACAGAACTGCTTTCACCATGGATGAGGCCCGCTCTGAGAGCGTGCTGCGCGTCTTCTGCGACCTCTATGAAAAAGGATTGATCTACCGCGGGGTTCGGATGGTCAACTGGGATCCGAAAGCACTCACCGCATTGTCAGATGAAGAGGTGATCCATAAGGAGGTGAACGGAAAGCTTTATTATCTCAGATACAAGATTGAAGGCGACCCTGCAGGTGCTTATGCCGTGGTGGCCACCACACGCCCCGAGACCATCATGGGGGATACGGCGATGTGCATCAACCCCAACGATCCGAAGAATGCACATCTGAAAGGGAAAAAAGTGATCGTACCGCTGATAAAGAGAGTCATCCCGGTGATCGAAGATGATTACGTGGATATCGGGTTTGGTACCGGCTGTCTGAAGGTGACGCCGGCACACGATGTGAACGACTATATGCTGGGTGAAAAGTACAATCTCCCCGCCATCGATATCTTCAATCCCGACGGTACGCTCAATGAACATGGGGCGATGTATGCCGGCATGGACCGCTTTGCCGTGCGCAAGCAGATTGAAAAGGATCTGGAGGCAGCCGGATTGATGGAGAAAACGGAACCTTACACCAACAAGGTGGGTTACTCGGAACGTACCGATGTGGCCATTGAACCGAAACTCTCCCTGCAGTGGTTCCTGAAGATGGAGAAGCTGGCTAAGCCGGCAGCCGAAGCGGTGGAGAACGATACCATCCGCTTCTATCCCGAGAAATACAAGAACACCTACCGCCACTGGATGGAGAACATCAAGGACTGGTGCATCAGCCGCCAGCTCTGGTGGGGACATCAGATACCGGCCTACTACCTTCCGCAGGGAGGGTATGTGGTGGCGATGACAAGAGAGGAGGCGTTTGAAAAAGCGAAAAAACAGGTGGATTATCCGCTCACCATCGACGAGTTGAAGCAGGATGAGGATGTGCTCGACACCTGGTTCTCCTCCTGGCTGTGGCCCATCTCGGTCTTCGACGGCATCAACCGGCCCGATAACCCAGATATCAACTACTATTACCCCACCAGCGATCTGGTGACGGCACCCGATATCATCTTCTTCTGGGTGGCCCGCATGATCATGGCGGGATACGAATACCGGAATGAACCCTGCTTCCGGAATGTCTATTTTACCGGCATCGTGCGCGACAAGATGGGGCGCAAGATGTCGAAACAACTCGGCAACTCACCCGACCCCATTGAGCTGATGGACAGGTATGGCGCCGATGGCGTCCGCATGGGTATGCTGCTCTCCTCTGCAGCCGGCAACGATCTGCTGTTCGATGAGGCCCTCTGCGAACAGGGACGCAACTTCAACAACAAGATATGGAACGCCTTCCGGCTGATCAAAGGATGGCAGACCGATAAAAATATAGCGCAGCCGGAGGCAGCCAAAATTGCCATCGACTGGTTCGGCAGCAAGCTCTCTGCAACCATCGCCGAACTGGATGATCTCTTCTCCAAGTACCGCCTCTCCGAGGCGTTGATGCTGCTTTATAAGCTTTTCTGGGACGAATTCTCCTCCTGGTACCTGGAGATCATCAAGCCGGCTTATCAGCAGCCCATCGACAGCGAGACCTACCGGATGACGCTGACCTATTTCGATGCACTGCTCCGCCTGCTCCACCCCTTTATGCCCTTTATCACCGAAGAGCTCTGGCAGGCACTGCAACAGAGAGAGGACGGGGAGAGCATCACGACTGCCCTCCAACCCAAAGAGGAGATCATAGACCGGGATCTGCTGACCCACTTTGAACAGGTGAAGCAGGTAATTGCCGGTGTGCGTACCATCCGGCTGGAAAAGAACATTCCCAACAAGGAGACACTCGAACTGCAGGCCACCGTTGGCCATGACAATCAGTTCAACAGTATCATCACCAAGATGGGTAACTTATCTTCTCTCACGATTGTCGCCGAAAAACAGGCCGGAGCAGCGGGGTTCATGGTGGGCACCACCGAGTACTCGGTACCGCTGGCCGAGAAGATGGATGTGGAAGCAGCGCTGCAAAAGCTGAAAGCGGAGCTGGAATACACTGAGGGGTTCCTGCTTTCGGTCTCCAAAAAGCTGAGCAACGAACGGTTCGTACAGAACGCTAAACCGGAGATCGTGGAGAACGAACGAAAGAAAAAGGCGGATGCCGAAAGCAAAATAGCCTCGTTGAAGGAAAGTATCGCTGCACTGGAGAAATAACAACGATGGCCTGAGACATGAGCGACTCCCAGGCCATGCAATATCGGTATATTCACATCCCATCTCTCAGAAAGGATGATATGATATTGGATGATATGGAAAATCTTCTCACATACCTCTCCCATCAGCTTTCCGAAGAGATCCTCTCCCCGAGACCGCTCTCCGGCGGCGATATCTCTGCGGCCTGGCTCGTGAAGACCCGCTCCCGGGAATACTTCCTGAAAGTGAACAGTCAACCTTTCGCTTCGGAGATGTTCCACGCGGAACAACAGGGCCTGGAGACCATTTCGGCAACCAATACCATCAGGGTGCCGAGGGTGTTCCTTACCGGAAGCTTTGAAGGATCATCTTTCCTGCTGATGGAATACATCGAAAGCAAACATCCCGATCCATCGGACTACCGGCGACTGGGTACAGCACTTGCAAAGCTGCATCAGCAGACTTCTTCCCTTTTTGGATTCTCAGCGGACAACTTTATCGGCTCTCTTCCTCAGCGCAACCGATATCACACCGACTGGCCTTCATTCTACTGGCAAGAGCGGATCCTGCCACAATTTCAGCTGGCTTTGAAAAATGGACTGCTCTCAAAGGATCTAATTCCCCAGGAGAAGAAAGCAATCAATCTTTTTAGGGATCTCTTCAGTAATGTGAAACCCTCCCTGCTGCATGGCGACCTCTGGGGCGGGAACTACCTGATTGCAACGGACGGAACCCCCTGCCTGATCGACCCGGCTATCTACTACGGCCACTCAATGGTGGACATCGCCATGAGCCGTCTCTTTGGCGGCTTCTCAGATGTCTTTTACGATGCCTACCATGAGATGATCCCCAAAACAGATCGTTACAACGAACAGATAGATCTCTATCAACTCTATTACCTGCTGGTGCATCTCAACCTCTTTGGCAGCGGCTACTACTCTTCCGTTTCAACCATTCTGAAGAGATATTTCTAAAACTCCAGATAGGGCTCCAGCCGGTTGATATCCGCTTCTGTGAAAACATCCAGCATTGCCAATTCACGGATTGACCGGATATTTCCTTTCTTTCGCCGCAGATTGACGATGGCCTGCACCTGCTCATAATTGAGATAGGGATGACGGAGCAATTCCCGAAAACCGGCACTGTTGACTGCCAGGCGACTACAGAGACTGTCTGGCGCAATATAAGGCGATATGCGGCCATACAACTCCGCGTCGAGCCCATAGACCTCCAGCAGCTGTTCCTTGCGCACAAATCCCCCCAATAGCTCACGGTACTTCACAATGCGGGAGGCATAACTACTCCCGATGCCCGGGATCATTTTCCAACGACCCGTGTCGGACTCATTCAGCGAAATGGTCTCCCCCGGCCGCAACTTCACCGTGACGGGATAAGCAGGATAACGGCGAATACTCCTCTCATCAGCAGCAGAAGGGTCTCCCACTTCGCTCCCGGAGCGACCGGAAGGAGATATCTTCCCCGCTGACTCCCTCTCGGGACGAATGGTTGTATCTGGCAGAAGCTGCTCTCCACTGCGACGAAACGCTTCAAATGCCCGGATCAACGAATCGTTCTCCTGCAGCACGATTTGTGAGGAACGACGGTTGCTGAGCAGAAGCTGCAGGATCAAAGTC
>JAHDQF010000074.1 GCA_018433945.1 Proteiniphilum sp.
AATTGCGCTTTCAGTGAAATTCATTTCAGTGGCCAGGTTCTTTATGGTGAGGCCGCTGATTCCGGAGGTTGTAAGCAGTTTTCCCGTTGCTTCAATAATCTCCAACTGTCTCGGTTTTATCTCCATTTTTATTTCCATTGCTTCTTCTTTTGAGTTTATATAGATCATTTAATCTGTCTTCTTTTGATATTTCTATTTAATTTTTATCCGGATTTATTCGAAATACTTGTCGGTAACCTATTTTTAGTGTTATCGTTTGATATTTCAAAAATATGGGGGTGATAGATAAAGCGAATTAAGTAGTCTATCTGTATCTGGCAGCTCGGCCGTTTTTACAACCATTCCGTATTTCAAAAACAGATCCTCTGTCTTTTTATCCATTTCTGACACATAAATTACACGTATATGTTTTCTTTGCAGAAATAGCAATAATTCTTCGGTTGAAACGAATTTATCCTTTATGTATATGGTTTCAACTCCAATCACCATATCATGATTCACATCAAAAATCACCAAAGTTTCTTTTTCATTTTCAATATTGGTGAGTCTTTCAGCTGAAATAAAGAATGCTTTTCTTTCAATCATATACCCGTGATTTTACTTGTTCTTCGACATGCAAATCCATTCGGTGAATGGATGAAAATATCGCTATTGTAGATTTCCTTTTGAATAAGTAAGTGAACGTTCACATACAAAAATACAACTGGAATCTTTGAAAAGATATCTTATTTGATTTATTTAACCTGACTTTATGTATTATTAACGTTGAATTCGAATGAAAAACAGACTATAATAGGAAAAGTTGTATCTCTTCTTTGGTGAATATAATGGATGACCGTTGCATGCACCGACGGAAAATGGAATAATGATGCTGCGATGTAGCTAGTGATGTATACAAGTGCTAAAATCATTTTTTTGACTAAAAAAACAGACGCTGGTTAAACAAAAAAAGCAGTATCTTTGGGGTCGAATTGAAATTCAACAAACAGCAGCATGGGACAACTGAAAAATATTGTGTTCGACTTTGGAGGGGTGCTGATCGACTGGAGTCCTGTTTATCTCTATCGACAAGTCTTTGAAACAGAGGAAGAGATGAACTATTTCCTGGAGCATGTTTGTCGCTACGACTGGAATCTGCTGCAGGATGCAGGACGCCCCCTGGATGAAGGTATCCGCCTTCTGCAGGAAAAACATCCGGAGTATGCCGAGGAGATCGGTTACTATTACGGCCGATGGGATGAGATGCTGGGAGGAACCATTGAAAAGAATGTGCGGCTTGTGGAACCGCTCAAAGCACGATACCGGGTTTATGGCCTCACCAACTGGTCGGCAGAAACACTTCCGCTGGCAATGGAGCGGTATGATTTTTTCTCCCTGTTAGACGGAATAGTGGTATCAGGAGAGGAGAAGATCGTCAAGCCTGACCCGGCATTGTACCGGATATTGCTGGAGCGGTATGGACTCAAAGCAGAAGAGTCACTTTTTATCGATGACAATGCCGCCAACATCGAAACAGCAGAGATATTGGGATTTCATACAGTGCATCTCACTCCCGATCTGGATCTGGAAGCCTTTCTGAAAGAGCAGGGTATCCTTTCCAAGGAGACCCCCAAAGCACCAGCCCAGGTGTAATCATCTGCTTCAGCACATCTGTCGTATCTTATTGACTGAGATGGCATGATGATATTTTAACCAATCTTGCGCATCTCCTATTCAATATTTAACTACCTTTGCAGCCGTGAAGATGATGTGGACAGATTTGAACTGCTTGCAACCACAGAAAAAAATGCTAAAACGATAAATGCATTTCTCTTTCTCCTACTTGCTCAGATCTTCCTGTTCCCCTCATTCATTTTTTGACATTTTAATTATTTTCGGGCAATACTGTTCCCAATACTGTTTCGTGATAAAATGCACGGAACAGTCAGTGAATGAAAATCCCGCTGCTAAATTTACATCATATGAATTATCTTTTTACCTCAGAATCGGTCTCGGAAGGACATCCCGATAAGGTGGCCGATCAGATCTCGGATGCTTTGCTGGATGAGTTCCTGGCATATGATCCCCAATCAAAGGTAGCCTGTGAGACACTGGTGACCACCGGTCAGGTGGTCCTTGCCGGTGAAGTGAAGTCAAAAGCCTATGTAGATGTGGCGGAGGTGGCACGTCAGGTGATTGCAAAAGTTGGTTATACCAGGAGTGAATACCGCTTTGAAGCGGAGTCATGTGGGGTCTTTTCCAGTATCCACGAACAGTCAGACGATATCAACCGCGGTGTGGATGCCGAGGTGCAGGGTGCAGGTGACCAGGGGATGATGTTTGGCTATGCCACCAATGAGACGGAGAGTTATATGCCGCTGCCCATTGACCTGAGTCATGCGCTTGTGCAGGAGCTGGCCAACATCCGCAAGAACCAGCCGGATCTCATGCCCTATCTGAGGCCCGATGCCAAATCGCAGGTGACGGTTGAGTATAGCGAAGAGGGGGTCCCCCTGCGCATCGATACCATTGTGATCTCCACTCAGCACGATGAGTTTGAACAGCCGCGCAACGACTGCGAAGAGGCGCAGTTGGAAGCCGACAGGAAGATGCAGTCGCGCATCCGGTCGGACGTGAAGACGATTCTGATCCCGCGTGTGAAAGCGCAATACAGGGGGAGAAAGGATATTCACAAGCTGTTCGAGGGGGAGATAACCTATCATGTCAATCCAACCGGTAAGTTTGTGATTGGTGGCCCCCATGGCGATACCGGTCTCACCGGGAGGAAGATCATCGTCGACACCTATGGCGGGAAAGCGCCGCACGGTGGGGGTGCTTTCTCCGGGAAGGATCCCTCGAAAGTGGACCGGTCGGCAGCCTATGCAGCCCGATATATAGCCAAGAACATGGTGGCAGCCGGTGTTGCTGATGAGATGCTGATACAGCTCTCCTATGCCATCGGCGTGGAGAAACCAATCAGTGTCTTTGTGAATACATTCGGGAAGAGCAACGTGAAGTTGCCGGACGGGGAGATCGCCAAAAAAATCAGCACCATGTTTGATCTGAGTCCCCGCGCCATTGAAAGGGAGTTGAAGCTGCGCAATCCCATCTATTTTGAAACTGCATCCTATGGACATATGGGACGTACACCGCAGAAAGTGAAAAAGGAATTCAACTCCCGCTATATGAAAGAGCCGATCAGGATGGAGGTTGAACTATTTACCTGGGAGGCACTGAATCATGTGGAGACGATCAGAAAAGAATTCGGATTATAGTGTACTTGTCTGTTTGTTTGATAAGAATACCCAAAAAGAGTCGTAACTTTGTGGCAAGTGACCTGATGATTAAGGATGCGACAACTGACCATCATTCCCGATACTGTTTCATCCCTTCCCTTTCACCTGATGAGAGCCGAAGAGGATTCTCTCATGTCTCTCCCCTTGCAACCTCACTTCGGAGCATTCGAATATCTTCCCACAGACAGCAGCCGACTTTACTTCGTGGCTGATACAGTGACAGGCCGATCCCTGCAGATGCTCAGCGGATTTCATGCCGGCGATCCGCTACCCTTTTCACCCCTGCTACAGGGGTTCTTTTTTCTGCTCTTATTGCTCGGCCTGCTCTTGTTTGCCATCTTCTGCCGTACGGAGAGCCGCTCTTTTCAGGGCAGTTTCAGGAATCTTTTTACAGTGGGCAGATCAACGCCCCTGCTCAGAAAGGAGCAGGTGACAACAACCGAAACATGGGGTGAGCTTTTCTTGATTTTCCAGACTGTGATGATTGTCAGTATGTTGGTTTTTCAAGGTTTGTGGAATAAGGGGGTCTCAGCATTTGAAATTGGCAATCAACTGGAGCTGTTTGTATCGATCATGGGTGTGCTGACCCTTCTTACAGTTTTGAAAGTGCTTTCATACAGGGTGATAGGAACATTCTTTCTCTCCGCTGACCTGAAAAATTGGGTCAAACAGTATACCCGGATGCTGGAACTGATTGGAGTTGTTCTGTTTCTGCCGGCTGTCTGTTTTATCTTCCTGCCGGAATGGGAAAAGCTACTGTTGATCTTCTTCGTTCTCATTTTTCTGATCACCCGTCTGGTCATAATCATCGGGTTATTAAATATTTTTGTTAAAAATAAAATCGGAGGGTTCTATTTTTTTGTGTATCTTTGCGGCACTGAAATTGCGCCCTGGTTGATACTCTCTAAAGGAGTCCTTTCAATGATAAATATTGCTGGAATAAATATTATATGAACGCCCGGAAAGTAAAAAAAATACTGATTTCACAGCCCAAGCCAAACAGCGAGAAATCGCCCTATTATGATCTCGCCGAGAAGTATCATCTGGAGATCCACTTTTACCCCTTTATCAAGGTTGAACGTGTCTCATTGAAAGAGTTTCGGCAGCAACGAATCAATATCCTCGATTACACGGCTATTATTTTTACAGCTCGTACCGCTGTAGATAAGTTTTTCTCCATTTGCGAAGAGATGAAGATTACCATCCCCGAAACCATGAAGTATTTCTGTGTGTCGGAGACTGTTGCGCTCTATCTGCAGAAGTATATCCTTTACCGGAAGAGGCGGATTTTTTTTAGCCAGACCGGTAAAATAGACGGACTCAGCATTGCTTTCACCAAGCATGCCAAGGAGAAGTTTCTTTTACCCGTTCCGGAGGAGCACAACGATGAGATCTCTAACTTTCTCGATGAGAAAAAGATCAATTATACCAAAAGTGTGATGTACCGAACCGTCAGCAATCAATTTGAGCCGGGTGAGAAGCTCGATTATGACATGATCATCTTCTTCAGCCCGTTGGGCGTTCATTCACTCCTTACCAATTTCCCTGACTTCAAACAGGGTGACATGGCCATCGGTTGTTTTGGCGGCACAACAGCCAAAACGGTGGAGGAGTTAGGTCTGCGTCTCGATTGTGTGGCTCCGCAGCCCGATTATCCTTCCATGGCAGCGGCACTGGAAGCATTCATCAAGGAGAACCACAAGAACCACAACTGACTCAGCTGAAGAGTCTCTCTCCGGGTAAAAAGGGGAGCCGGTGAATTGTCGCGAACAAATTCACCGGCTCTCTTGGTTAATAATCCAGCTTGAAAACAACTATTCCGACTCCTCCTCCTGGTCGGGGTACCAGGTTCTGGGCACCTCCAGTGTCGGGAATACCTTTCTGACATTCTTTGCGATGCGCAGTGAGAATTGCTCCGGGTCCATGTTGAGGGAACGGGCAGCCTGCTGGTATATATCGCGGATCGACATCTCATCCTCATCGGTTTCGCAGAAGAGCGCATCGAGCGGTATCAATTGCATTGAGGCCACATTGATCTGGTCACCTACCGAGAAAAGGAATCCCTCCCGAATCAACTGCTCTGTCAACTCGGGCTTGCCGTGATAACCATGGATGATCCAGGGTTGTGTGGGACGGGTCTCACGTCTCACCCGTATCAGTTCCTCCCATGCTTTCACACAGTGGATAATCACCGGTTTACGGAGCCTCTCCGACAGCTCGATATGCCTCTTGAAGACCGGGATTTGTATCTCGAAAGCGGGTCCTTTGAGTCGGTCCAACCCGGTTTCGCCGATAGCGATGATGCGTGGGTTGGGTGCGATCTCGTTCAGATAGGCCATCTGTGTGTCACTGTCTTCCGAGTACCAGGGATGGATGCCACAGGAGAAAGCGTGACGGTTGTATGATTCTTTGGCTACTTCAAACTCAAGGGGGTATACATCGAAGATACACGAGTGATAGGGATCATCGTCTTCCTCGAGAAAAATCTGGTGTGTGTGTACGTCGTAATATTCCATACGTTATTGTTCCTCTGCTTTCGACTTCTCTTTCCGGCGAAGGGGTTCCGGTACGGGATCGTAACCCGACCCTCCCCAGGGATTGCAACTCAATATGCGCTTTGCTGACAAGTAGAACCCTCTGAAAGGCCCATGTTTCTTCAATGCTTCAATCGTATACTGCGAACAGGTAGGGGTGTAACGACAGCTGGGTGGCATGAGCGGAGAGATGGCAGCCCGATAGAAATAGACGGGAAGCAATAATATCCACGTCAATAAAGCTTTGAATGGTTTCACGCTGTTGTTGGTTGATTGATTCTTTCCAGTTCCCTGATCGCTTTCACGATCCCTTTCTCTACCGTGTCAAAATCACTCAATTCGTCTTTTACATAGATGAAAGCGACGTCTATATATCCCTCTTTCCGGAGCAGCGCATCTTCAATCAGATGTTTGTTCAATCGATAGGCTTCTCTTACAAGCCTTTTCATCCTGTTACGATGCACTGCCGATTTAAGCCTCTTTTTAGGAATGCTGATCAGTACCGACAGCGGCATTGCGCGGGAATGAGCTGTTTCCAGAAAAACTACCCGGAAAGGGTATGCCATAAAGGAACGGCCTTGGGTAAAGAGGGTTTCTATCCTTTTTTCACCGGTGACACGTTCTTCTTTTGTAAACTTATAGCATACCCCTTCATTCATAGATAAAAGCATTCCTCCGAAAGCCATTACGCTGGCAAAGATAATTGTTTTTGGAAATAAAATGGGCCTTTTCAAAAAAAATAGTGCAAATAGAAAGAGTGGAAGATTATTTGCGTCCGAAGTCCGCGGGAATTTCGCCCCATAATTTTGTTTCCCATTTGAGAACCGGATTTGTATAGCTGTTTTCTCGAAGCCATTTTTCAGCACGGGCTATCAGCTCAAAAAGGGGTTTGTTGCGTTCCGACTCTGTTTGTTTGGTGTTGCATTTCTTTTTGGCAACCCATTTGATGGCATTTACACTGTCGGAATAGACGGGAATTTTTTTGCCAATTTTCTTCAACAGTGCCAGCGCATGCACAATTGCCAGAAACTCACCGATGTTGTTTGTGCCTCCTACCAGCGGTCCCACATGAAAGATCTGCCGATTATCCGCCACATAAACACCGCGGTATTCCATTAATCCGGGATTGCCGCTGCAGGCAGCGTCAACAGCGATACTCTCTTTTACAATTTTTCCGGCCGTTGCAGGAGCATCGGTTGCTTTTGTTTTTTTAGGGTTCAGATGTCTCCAGGGATTCTCTGAGAATGCTTTTTCAGCCTCTTCCCGTGTAGGAAAAGATTTGTACCGCGCATTCCCGAATCCCGAAACCTGAGTCTTACATTCCTCCCACGACGCGTATATGCCCGGCTTTAAGCCCTGCCAAACAACATAGAATTTCTTTTGCGCCATGACAATCACCCTTTCACATCGATTCAAATATGTAGGGTGTAGGTTCCTCTTCCGTTGCCGGGTTCAACGGTATTGTTTCAATGGAGACAATACTGTCTACGATAAACTTGGTGTTGCCACGCCAGGGTGGTGATCCAAAATATTCCTTGTAGTGAAGCTGTACCATTTTGCCACCCGCTACCATTAACTGATTCGCGAGATCCTCGTCTGCTACCGAAAAAACAAACTGATTCGATTGTAATTCGTCCGGTTCATCGGCGTAAGAACCTGATTCTATCAGCTCGCCTTCGTAAGTTTTAAAGACAACTCCTTTGTTTACAAGGTAGTTTAGTTCACCGGATTTTACACCCGTAGTGTATACGTAATAGTATCGCACGTAAACAAAAATACCAAGTGCCAGGATCAATATGCCGAGAAACCATCTCAGGCCCTTACGGCTCTTTTTCTTTTTTGGGGTCAGATCATCCATAATCATCAATATGTTAGGTTGCAAAGATACCTCTTTTTTGACATTTTATGGAAATTGTGGAATAAAATACCGGATAAATCTCCCAATTTAGCTATATTTGTTATCGATATTCGCTTACGCAGTTATTCGCTTCGCGATATTCGGCTACGCCGTGATTCGTTCACTTCGTTCACGTTATTCGCTTCGCGGTATTCGTGCTTCGCACGTAACTACTGAATGTTTGCGATTAGAGCGTGCAAAGTCATGCTTGTTTGAACTTTGCCGAGCGTAGCAAACATCTAAATTTACAAAGTAAATTTGAACAACAACTGAACAACAACCGAATAACAAATATTCTATGAACAAATTTTTTACAATCTCTGCACTTTTTTTGGTGTCTCTGACCCTCTCGGCACAAAATGCATATACATTCACCGTGATTAAAGAAAATCCGATTACCTCGGTGAAAAATCAAGCCAGTACGGGTACTTGTTGGAGTTTCTCGGGTGTAGGCTTCTTGGAATCCGAACTTATCCGTATGGGAAAAGGAGCATATGATCTCTCCGAGATGTATATTGTGAGGAGAAACTACGAGGATAAAGCGATCAAACATGCGCGCCTGCATGGCAACCTCAACTTCGCTCCCGGTGGATCCTTTGCAGATGTGATTGAGACCCTCGATGTTTACGGGGTGATGCCTGATGAGGCTTACAATGGTCTTCACTACGGTTCGGAGACACATAACCATGGAGAGCTGGACAGGGTATTGAAAAGTTACATGGATGGAGTGATCGGTGCCAAAAGCCTCTCGCCTGTCTGGAGTAAAGCTATCTCCGGAATCCTGGACAGTTACTTGGGGGAAGTGCCTCAAGCATTTACCTACGACGGAAAGGAGTACACGCCTGATACTTTTGCCGATGAGCTGGGACTGAATCAGGAGGATTACATCTCACTCACCTCATTCACCCATCATCCCTTTTATCAGCCTTTTGCCATTGAGGTACCTGACAACTGGCGCTGGGCGCTTTCTTACAACCTGCCCATGGGTGAACTGATGGAGGTGATGGAACATGCGGTGATGGAGGGCTACACGATTGCCTGGGCTTCTGATGTGAGTGAAGCAGGTTTCTCCCGCAACGGCATTGCCATCGTACCGGATGAGGAGGCTCCCGAAAATGCTGGCAGTGACCAGGCCAAATGGCTCGATCTCAGCAGCCGCGAACGGGATGCCGAGATCAGGGCTCGCATCGGTAGGCAGGTGTTGACTGAGAAAGTGATCACACAGGAGATGCGGCAACAGTCGTTCGATAACTATGAGACCACCGATGACCATGGCATGCAGATCTACGGGATTGCCCAGGATCAAAATGGAAACAAATTTTTCATGGTGAAGAACTCATGGGGTGAGACAGGAGCCTACAAGGGGCACTGGTACGCATCGTATCCATTCGTTAGTTACAAGACCCTGAGCATCGTGCTGCACAAGGATGCACTCCCGAAGGCAATCGCCCGGAAACTGGGCTTCTGAGGAAACGGATCTACTTCCACCATCTATGCAGATAGCTGAACTCTATTCGTTGTTCCTCCAATATCCGTTGGTGACCACCGACTCCCGGATGTGTGAGAAGGGTGCCATCTTCTTTGCCCTCAAAGGGGCGCGTTTCAATGGCAATCTGTATGCCGGAAAAGCACTGGAAGCGGGTTGTGCCTATGCCGTAGTGGATGAGTGGCCGGAAGGGGTGGCTGCTGATGAGCGGATCATCCTGGTGGATGACGTGCTTCAATCGCTTCAGCAGCTGGCAACCTACCATCGCCGGAAACTGAAGATACCGGTGATCGGTATTACCGGCACAAACGGTAAGACCACCACAAAGGAGTTGATTGCCGCAGGACTTGCCCGCAAGTTCAAGGTGGCCTTCACTCAGGGAAACTTCAACAACCACATCGGTGTACCGCTCACCCTGCTCTCCATGAACCAATCGCACGAGATCGCGGTGGTGGAGATGGGGGCCAATCACCCGGGTGATATTCGCCAGTTGTGCGAGATTGCTGAGCCCGACTACGGGCTGATCACCAACGTGGGGCAAGCCCACCTGGAGGGTTTCGGCACCTTCGGGAAGCTCGTTGCCACCAAGGGGGAATTGTATGATTACATCCGTGCACACGGGGGCAAAGTGTTTGTGAACAGGGAGAATAAGATCCTCTATGATCTCTCCGAGGGCATGGACCGGATCCTTTATGGCAGGGACGACCCCTCGCTGTTTGCCTCCGGCACCCTCGGCGATGCCACCCCTTTCATGGCGTTCGACTGGCGCCGCTCCGACCGCTCCTACCGGGTCCGTACCCGCCTGGTGGGTGCGTACAATTTCGACAATGCAATTGCTGCTGTGGCCGTCTGCAGTTTTTTTGGCATCGATGGCGAGAGCATCAGCAACGCCCTGGAGACATATGAACCCAGTAACCACCGGTCACAGTTCAGACGCACGGAGCAAAACGACCTGATTATTGACGCCTACAACGCCAACCCAACCAGCATGCATGCCTCGGTGGAATTCTTCGCTTCGATACCCACCTCCCTGCCCAGGATGGTGATCCTGGGTGAGATGAAAGAGCTGGGTGAGGTGCGTGATGAGGAGCATAAGAAGCTGGTGCACTACCTGAGAGAGCTGGCATTCGACCGGGTGTACCTGGTGGGAAATGTCTTCCGTAACCTGATCCCTGCGGACGGGCCTTACCGGTTTTTTGAAGATGTGGAGTCGCTGATTGAATCATTAATCGCCGAGCCGGTAACCGGGCACTATATCTTATTGAAAGGGTCGCATTCGGTACAACTGGAAAAGGCTATCGATTATCTGTAAGATATTAATCAAATTTTACCGTCATCATCACCATCTCGGAGACCGTGCCGATGCGGTATTGCGCTCCCACCAGCCCGATGCCGGAGGTGACGTATACATGCGTATTTCCCTTTTTCTTGTAGCCGTGCGCCACCTCGAAAACGATTTGTGTGGCAATATTGCCCGGAAATGCCTGGCCGTGATGGGTATGCCCATACAGCGCAATGTCGGCACCCGCATCCACCTCTTCCTTCAAATGATCCGGCGTATGATTCAGCACGATCACCGGTTTGGTCATCTCCACACCTTGCGCAGCCAGAAGCTTCCCGACAGGTTTCCGGTTAAGAATGACCCTGTCTTCGCGTCCCACCACATAAAAAGCACTGTCTATGAGTACGGCCGAGTCGCGTAACAGGGTGATTCCGGCGTCGTTTAAAAGTTGTATCTTCTCCTCTGCTTCATATCGGTATTCGTGATTGCCGGTACAGGAAAACACGCCGAGAGGCGCCGATAAGCGCGCCAGCTCTTCGTCCATCCGCTGCTCCAGTACCGGATCGATTTGAGCATCGATGATGTCACCCACGAAGAGGATCAGATCGGGCTCCTGGGCCATGATCAAATCGACAAACCGTCTTGTATGCTCCCGGTTGATCATCCATCCCAAGTGCAGATCACCCACGACGGCAATGCGTACCGAATCCATATTCCCTGCCTCTTTGTGTATGGTGACAGGCAACTGCTGCACTACAGGATGAAGAAACTTGTAATGACCATGGATCATTATCCCCGCTACGATCAGGATGGGCGCCAGAAAAGTGATGGTTTTGTATTGCCGCGACCGATCTTTGAAACGCCACGATTTTCGCTGTATCTTTCTCAGGATGAGGTATGTAAGATCGATAAGCAGCCACAATCCACTTGCGTAAAGGAGAAAGAGCATCCAGCTGGTGCCCATCACCCGGATGAATTGGTTGATGGGATCGGGAATGAGCCGATAGAAAAGCAATCCGAAAGCGTATGCGAGCAGTTCAGTCCCGAAAATCAGAGACAGTATGATGCGTGCCCACTTTTTTTCATCAAAGGCATGCCAACCTTTCAGGAAGACCAAAATGTTGAGTGTAACGTGGGCAATAAATGCGTTGATCAGTGCGCGCATATCAGGGCGTGTTTGGGATTGTGTAATAAAACAGAAGAATAGCCCTTTTTGTTTTTCCGGAATCATTTTTCCCGTAGGCACCCTGTTATCTATTTTTCATTTTGTTGTTGGCACCCTGCTACAGATTCAGAAAGAAGGTAACCCACAGCGGTACGGAAAAATCGATGATCATTCCGTGAAACAGGGCAATCACTCCATATTCTGTGCCGGAATACCGGGTAATGATCGGCAGCGTGGTATCCATGGTGGTGGCACCTCCGGCAGAGACAGGTGCCAGTTTTCCGAAATATTTGACCATCCAGGGTGCCAGCACCAGGACACTGAATTCACGCATAATATTTGCCAACAGCGCTACTGTCCCCAGCTCCGCTCCCCGGAACTCCGTGATCAGAATACTCGACAGCGAATAATAGGCAAAGCCGGCACCCACACTCAAACATTCGGTCAGGCTTCTCCCGGGAATGAGCAGACTGACCAGTGCCACCCCGGCAAAGGTGCCGGCCGTAGTGGCCACCGGTACAAGCGTAATGCTCCAGCCAAATCGCCTGAGGGCGGCAAACAGGTTCTTGCCTGAGCCAATCTGCATGCCTACCAGAAAAAGCAGTGCATAGAGCACCCAGGTAGCGATGTCGCCGTCAAGCAACGCATCCGGCATCATTTCCAAAAGCGCCAGCACCACGCCGATGGCAAAAACGAGGATGTATATCAGCGATTGTTTCATACTTCCTCTTTCATCCTATAGATTGTTTTCCATTTTGATCGTCTTCTTCCTCCGAACACGTGGGGAGGTTATTGACCGGAGAAGACTGTTCTGATCGTTTTTTCTTTCCGGCAAAGAAACGGGCAAAGACCCATTTCGCACAGATCAAACTGCCCAGCGTTCCTCCCACAGTAAGAAGCAGTGCTTCCAGTCCGATGCCGGAGAAGTTGCTGATCACCTGCTTGTTGCTGCCTGTGGAAACACCCAGAAAGAAGAGCAGCAGCATGATCACCACGCTCAACAGTGAACCTGTGTATTGCACGAAGCCGGTTTTCCGGAAAAGATATCCGGTCAAAATGCCGGTCGCAATGCAAAGAAGAATTGGAATCATGGAACAATTTTTCAGCAAAAGTAGGAAAAAGAAATGATGCCGGGAAACTTGGTAAGAAAGCGTAAATGGTCAAATGCAATGGATATTGTTTCAGGCGCTCCGGAAAAGCGGGCGCCTGAAACAGGAATAATGGTGCCTGTGATCTTGTTAAAAATGTGTAATCATGAGATGATTCAAATGACGAAACAAATTTATAGCTACTTTTAACTCTTCAAATGGACGAACGATATTTAAAACCACAATGAAACAATCGGCAATATTAATTTTATGCTTTTTATTCTCGGTAAGCTTAACAGCCCAAACAGCAAGCATCACAGTTCAAAGTGTGACCATAAAGGGAAAGCTGGTATCGGCTGACGATCAGGAGCCGCTTCCTTACGCAACGATTTCGGTCTCCCGCGAAGCCGCTCCCGCAAACAGCATCAAAAAACTTGCCACCCGTGAAGACGGGGCTTTCTCTACCACATTGTCCCCCGGGAAATACATCTTCACCTTTCATTTTGTGGGGATGAACGAACTTGCAAAGCCGGTGGAGGTTACCGCTTCCCAAAATCCGCTGGATATGGGAGCAATCCCGATGACGGAGAGTGCCACTGAACTGGACGAATTGAATGTAACCGCACAAAGGCCGCTGGTGAAGGTGGAGATTGATAAACTGACTTACAGTGCGAAGGATGATCCGGAAGCAACTACCTCCAATGTGCTGGATCTGTTGCGTAAGGTGCCGCTGGTGACGGTGGACGGCGAAGATGAAATCCAGCTGAAGGGATCTTCGAATTTTAAAATCTATCTGAACGGGAAACCCTCTAACATGATCTCCGGAAACCCTTCTCAGGTACTGAAAAGTATGCCGGCAAACAGTGTGAAGGATATTGAGGTGATCACCGATCCCGGTGCAAAATATGATGCCGAAGGCATCGACGGCATCATCAACATCGTGACCGATAAACGGGCCGATGATGGTTATTCCGGTTCTGTCGGGGCCAATGCCGATGATTTCGGCGGTTATGGCGGCAACGCCTATCTGGCTACAAAATACGGCAAGTTTGGTTTCACCGGCAACGCGGGTTACTACTATCATCACCGGCCGGAGTCGGAATCCAGCTTTGTGCGCAATGAATATGCACCCAACCCTGAAAATACCCTCACCCTTAACGGGACCAATAAGAGTGACGGGGGAGGCCTCTTTCTGAGCGGCTCCATGAGTTTCGAACCGGACACCCTCAATCTCTTTAACCTGTCGGCCTCCCGCTATGGCGGGAAGTTCAATTCGTTGAACCAGCAGGAAGCTCTTTCCGTCGGTGCCCGTCCCTACAGCTACCATACACGCAGCGAAAGTGTCAGCCAGTACGGCGGCTTGAACCTGTCGGTCGATTATCAGCGCAGCTTCAAAAAGAAGGGAGTGTTGTTAACTGCCTCTTACCGGTTTGAGAACAATCCCAACGACAGTGAGTACGAAAGCGCCTATGAGGATGTGACGGGAACATTTTATTATTCCAATGGTTACCGTATCAAAAGTGCCAACGAAGCCGGCGGAAGCGAACACACCGGACAGGTGGATTATGTGAACCCGCTGAACGGAAAACACAACGTTGAAGCGGGGTTAAAATATATTTTCAGGGATAATGCCAGTCGCGCCGACCATACGTACCTTGATGTGACAGATGATACATGGAAGCCTGATTTGGAAAGAAAAAACGACCTGGATCATACCCAGCGCATCACCTCCGGTTATGCCGGCTATGGCTACAAAGCGGGAAAAATGGGGATGAAGCTGGGATTGCGCGGTGAGCAAACGCAACAGGAGATTCATTTCATGAGTAGCGATCTCGATACCATTGTGCACACCAACTTCTTCGACCTGGTACCGTCGGTTACGCTCTCTTACCAGCTGGGGATGACGCAGACACTGCGGGGTGGTTACAACATGCGCATCTCCCGCCCGGGTATATGGTACCTGAATCCTTACGTCAATGACGTGGATCCGAACAATATCAGCTATGGAAATCCCCGGCTCGATGCGGAGCAACAACACAACTTCAACATCAATTACGGCTCCTTCTCACAGAAGGTGAACTTTAACCTTACCCTCAACTACTCTTTCGCCAAAAATGCCGTCACCGGCTATAGTTTTGTTGAGGATGGCGTGACACACAACACCTACGACAACATCGGGCGAAACCAGACTGTAGGTACGAATCTGTATGTGAGCTGGACCCCTACCCAGATGATCCGTACCTACCTCAACGGAGGGGTAAGTTATACCGATATCCGGAGCACTGAGAACAGCGAATTGAAAAACAGCGGCTTCTCCGGACGTGCATTCGGGGGGCTCACCTTCACCTTCCCCAAAGATTTCAGGGTGGGAGCCAACGGGGGACTGTTTCTGAACCGTATTCAGTTGCAGACGGAACAGTCGGCCTTCTATTTCTATTCTTTCAGTCTGCAAAAAAGTTTCCTGGATAAAAAACTCGACCTGGCCCTCAACATGCAGAATCTGTTTTCTAAATACAGGGCAATCACTTCTACCACCACCGGTGCAGGGTTTACCCAGAAAAACGAGTTTATGAACCCCATGCGCAACTTCCGGCTGAGCGTTACCTACCGGTTTGGCGATTTAAAGACATCGTTGAAGAAGGTACAACGCACCATCACCAACGAAGATTTGTTGCAGGGAGAGAGCGGGCAGCAGCAGGGCACCACGCCCCCTGCCGGAAATTGATTTTGCGGTGAGACTTTTTTCTCCTATTTTTGATCATTAATTGATCATTGGCCTGAACGTAAAAATTAGTTTTCAGGTTTTGAGCCAAAAAATTAGTTGTTGGATATCACAAAAGATGAGGATTGATATTATTACCGTTTTGCCGGAAATGATTGAGGGCGCACTTCACACGAGTATTCTGAAGCGTGCACAGGAAAAAGGACTGGTGGAATTCGGCCTTCACAACCTGCGCGATTATACGCTCGACAAACATAAACGGGTGGATGATTATCCCTTTGGCGGAGAAGCAGGGATGGTGCTGCAGATTGAACCGATAGACCGTGCCATCACGTATCTGAAGGCGCAACGCAATTATGATGAGGTGATCTACACATCACCCGACGGCGAACGGTTCACCCAGGCTACTGCCAACGAACTCTCCCTGATGCAGAACATCATCATCCTCTGCGGACATTACAAGGGAGTCGATTACCGGGTGAGGGAACACCTCATCACCCGGGAGATATCTATCGGTGATTTTGTGCTTACCGGGGGAGAACTGGTTGCGGCCATGATTGCCGACGCAGTCGTAAGAGTGATTCCCGGTGCCATTGGCGATGAGCAGTCTGCCCTTTCCGATTCGTTTCAGGATGGATTACTGGCTCCGCCCGTTTATACCCGGCCGGCAGAGTATAATGGCTGGAAAGTGCCGGAGGTGCTTCTTTCGGGTCATGAACGGAAGATAGCGGAATGGCGGCACAATCAGTCGGTGGAGCGTACCAAGCTGCTCAGACCCGATCTGATTCAATAGGTATTCAGTAGTAATTCAGTAGTAACTCAGTTGTTGTTCGGTAGTTGTTCAGTAGTAATTCGATTGTAATTCGATTGTAATTCAGTAGTAATTCGGTAGTAATTCGGTAGTAATTCGGTAGTAATTCAAATTTACTTTGTAAATTTAGATGTTTGCTACGCTCGGCAAAGTTCAAACAAGTTTAACTTTGCACTCTCTAATCGCAAACATTCAGTTGTAACGCGAGTGTAACGAGCGAATAACATGAAATGAATAATATGAGCGTAGCGAGTGAATAACGCGAAGCGAATTCCGTGCGCAGCACAAAACCTTGTAGAAACCGTATTGATTATGAAAGGGATTGTATTAGCCGGCGGATCCGGCACAAGATTGTACCCCATTACCAAGGGCGTCTCCAAGCAACTGCTTCCTATTTTTGATAAACCAATGGTTTATTACCCCATCTCAGCCCTGATGCTGGCAGGCATCAGGGATATCCTGATCATCTCCACACCGGTCGACCTGCCCGGATTCCGTCGTTTACTGGGCAACGGAGCCGACTATGGCGTGAAATTCACCTACGCGGAGCAACCCAGTCCCGATGGCCTCGCACAGGCGTTTATCATTGGGGAAGAGTTTGTTGGAAACGATGCTGCCTGCCTGGTGCTGGGTGATAATATTTTCTACGGACACGGTTTTCCCGATTTGTTAAAAAAGGCGGTGGAAGATGCAGAAAATAATGGAGTGGCTACGGTATTCGGTTATTATGTGAACAATCCCGAACGGTATGGTGTCGCCGGGTTCGATGAAAAGGGAAAGGTATTCAGCATTGAAGAAAAACCTGCCGCACCGAAGTCCAATTGGGCGGTTACGGGTTTGTATTTTTATCCCAACAGCGTGGTGGAGATTGCGAAACAGATCAAACCCTCGGCACGCGGTGAGCTGGAGATCACTTCGGTGAACCAGGCTTTCCTGAACGAAGGGAAGCTGCAGATGCAGCGCTTCGGGAGAGGCTTTGCCTGGCTGGATACCGGCACCCACGATTCCCTCTCTGAGGCATCCACGTTCATTGAGGTGCTGGAGAAACGACAGGGCCTTAAAATAGCCTGTCTGGAAGAGATTGCCTGGCACAACGGCTGGATTTCTGTCGATGATCTCAGACGAATGGCGGAACCGATGAAAAAGAATCAGTACGGACAGTATCTGTTGAAATTGGTTGAGTCGGGTAGTGGGGATTGAGATAGATTGTGGAAGCTTTAAATCTTTTTGAAAGTGATTGCGTATGGAAGTCAGGCAAACAGAGATAGAAGGGCTGATCATCATTCAACCTAAGGTGTATGGCGATGAGCGGGGATATTTTTTTGAATCTTTTTCCATGAAAGAGTTTGAAGAAAAAGTAGGGAGAACGGTTTTTGTACAGGACAACGAGAGCAAATCGCGGTACGGTGTATTGCGTGGGCTGCATTTTCAGAAGCCGCCGTTTGCACAGGCCAAGCTGGTGCGTGTGGTGACAGGCCGTGTGCTGGATGTCGCCGTGGATATCCGGAATGATTCTCCCACATTTGGACGATACTTCTCGCTGGAACTGTCGGATGAAAATAAGACGCAACTGTTTATCCCCCGCGGCTTTGCACACGGATTTGCGGTGTTGAGTGATGAGGCTGTCTTTCAGTATAAATGCGACAACTATTATTCCCCGGCACACGAAGGGGCTATACGCTGGAACGACCCCCGGCTGCACATCGACTGGCAGCTTCCCCCAGATGAAATCATCTTATCGGAAAAAGACAAAAATAACCCCCTATTATGCGACACATATTAATCACAGGAGGTGCTGGCTTCATCGGCTCCCATGTAGTGCGACTGTTTGTCAATCAATATCCCGGCGATCAGATTATTAACCTTGATAAGCTGACCTATGCCGGCAACCTCTCCAATCTGAATGATCTGGAAGGAAAGCCCAATTACCGGTTTGTGGAGGCGGATATTTGCGACTTTGATGTCGTTCAGTCGATTTTTGAAACCTTTCAGATCGACGGGGTGATTCACCTGGCTGCCGAAAGCCATGTGGACCGGTCGATTACCGACCCTTTCTCTTTTGCCAGAACCAATGTAATGGGCACGCTCACGCTGCTGCAGGCTGCCAAAGAGGCATGGAAAGGGCGCTACGACGGCAAGCTGTTTTATCATATCTCCACCGATGAGGTATATGGTGCCCTGGGTTTCGACGATATGCGCTTCACGGAAGAGAGCCGCTACGATCCACACAGCCCTTACTCCGCCTCAAAGGCGTCGTCCGACCATTTCGTACGGGCTTATCATGACACCTACGGGTTGCCCGTTGTGTTATCCAACTGCTCCAACAACTATGGCCCGAACCAGTTCCCCGAGAAACTGATCCCTCTTTTCATCCAGAATATTCGACACAACAAACCGCTTCCGGTCTATGGAAAGGGGGAGAACATCAGGGACTGGCTCTACGTGGAAGACCATGCGCGGGCCATCGATCTGATCTTTCACCGGGGCAGGGTGGGAGAGACCTATAATATCGGCGGAGGCAACGAGTGGAAAAATATCGACCTTGTCCGGGTGATTATCAAAACTGTTGACCGGTTGTTGGGGAGAAAAGAGGGGGCATCGGAGAAGCTGATCACCTATGTGACCGATCGTGCCGGGCACGATCTGCGCTATGCCATCGATGCATCGAAGCTCCGGGATGAACTTGGATGGGAACCTTCCGTACAATTTGAGGAAGGCATTGAGAAAACCGTCCGCTGGTATCTGGATCATCAGGAGTGGCTCGATGATATAGCCAGTGGGGCTTATCAGCAACGATAACCAATGTTCAACTGATCTCCTCGAAACGGGCGGTGAAGAAACGAAGCTGTTTCGGTTCATAGACGAATCTCAACCCCTTGATCTGTTCTCTTTTCCGGTAAAGGCCTATCACCCCATCGGCCACCAGGTCCATATGACGGTAGGTGTAAACCCTGCGTGGGATGGTGAGCCGTACCGTCTCCAGTCGGGGATGGTGGTGATCGCCGGTGATCCTGTTCCTGCCGGCAGAGACAATGCCCCGCTCCATGCTCCTCACACCCGATTCCAAATAGAGGTTTGCTGCCAGGCTCTGTGCCGGAAACTGATCCTGGGTGAGGTGGGGACAGAAACGGCGTGCATCGAGGAAGACGGCATGGCCGCCAATAGGCTCCACCACCGGTATCCCCGCTTCAAGGAGCCGGTCACCCAGGTAACGTACCTGCTTCACCCGGTGCTCGATATACGCAAATTGCATCGATTCCCTCAGGCCGATTGCCATCGCCTCCATATCCCTGCCGGCCATCCCGCCGTAGGAAGGCATCCCCTCATAGACCACCACCAACTCTTTTGCCTGTGAGAAGAGCTCCTCGTCGTTGAGGCAGAGGAACCCGCCGATGTTGACCAGACAATCTTTCTTTCCGCTCATGGTACAGCCATCGCCGTAACTGAACATCTCCCGCACAATCTCACTGATCGGCACATCGGCGTACCCCTCCTCCTGTTCCCGGATAAAGTAAGCATTCTCCACACATCGGGTGGCATCGAAGAAAATTTTGATGCCATATCGGGCCGTCAGCTCCCTCACCTCCCGGATGTTGCGCATGCTTACCGGTTGCCCGCCGGCCATATTGACCGTCACCGCCAGGCAGAGATAGGCGATGTTCTCCGATCCCTTCACATCGATGAGCCGCTGCAGTTTATCCAGGTCGATATTTCCTTTGAAGGGAACAGAAAGAGATGCTTCGTGTGCCTCATCGCAGATCACATCGGCGAAGATACCGCCATTGCGCTCCTGATGATAGCGCGTAGTGGTGAAGTACATGTTCCCCGGTACATACTGTCCGGGCCGGATGGCGATCTGTGACAGCAGGTTTTCAGCCCCCCTTCCCTGATGTGTGGGCACCAGGTATCTGAAGCCGAACAGCTCCCGGACCGTCTCCTCCAGGTGGAGGAAGTTGCGGCAGCCGGCATAAGCCTCGTCGCCCATCATCATGCCTGCCCACTGACGGTCGCTCATGGCATTGGTGCCGCTGTCGGTGAGCAGATCGATATAGACATCATCACTGGGAATCAGGAAGGTGTTGTAGCCGGCTGCCCGGATCACCTTTTCCCGCTCTTCACGGGAGATCATTCTGACCGGTTCTATCGATTTGATACGAAAAGGTTCGGCTGGATAGTCATTCAGGTTCATAACATTGACGTTTTAGTGGTTTTATCTTTACAAATGTAATGAATGTTTGAAAAACAGGGATCAGTTTTCCGATTTTTTTTCTGTCTCACCCATCGACTCCTGTCTGGTTGTTTTTTGCTATCTTTGTATTCCGTTAGAAACATCAAGAAAAAGAAAAATAATGGTTATAGCAGTAGATTTCGACGGCACCATCGTAGAGCATGCCTATCCTGAAATCGGCAGACCTGTTCCGTTTGCCATTGAGACCCTCCTTCAATTACAGAAAGACAACCACAAGCTGATCCTCTGGACTGTTCGTGAGGGGCAACTGTTGCAGGATGCCATTGATTATTGCGCCGAGCGGGGACTCTATTTTTACGCTGAAAATGCCAATTATCCCGGTGAAGATATAGAAAAAGCCCCCCGCAAGCTGAGGGCCGATCTCTTTATTGACGACCGGAACCTGGGTGGCTTACCGGACTGGGGCGTGATCTACAACGCGGTGAATGCCACCTTGAACAAAGGAAACGCCCTGCAGATCATGGCCGGAGCATCGGCAATGCCGGAACCCAGGAAGAATCGCGGGTTGTTCGGCAGAAGGTAATGGAACGCATCATCTTTGTCATTCATGTTGCTGGTGATGCTTGAACTAAAACCTGAATTTGTTAGGAATGAGTGCAATACCAAACTAAATCCCAGAGCATAACCAAAGGGTTGCTTTGAGCATTACCGGATGACGACACAACATCACGGAACGTAAATTTTTAAGCAAAATCCTTTTGAATCTGAAAATAAAGTGTTAAACTTGCAAAAATGAATGGTTCAGGCTTTCATAAACAATCTTGTGAAACTTGACAGCAAAAAATTAAAGATATGAAGCAATTCACATACAGGGTATTATTAAACAGGGAACCGGAAGGAGGTTATACCGTAACAGTACCGACTTTACCGGGGTGCATTACCTATGGGGAGACAGTTGATGAAGCTATTGCAATGGCCAAAGAAGCCATTGGGTTATATATTGAAAGCCTCGTAGCACATAATGAACCTGTGCCCGATGAGTCGAACACGCTTGAATATGCCTTAACCCTCGAAGCGAGTGTATGAGCAACACTCCATCATTGACGCCGAAGGATATTGTAAGAATTCTGAAGCAGAAAGGTTTCGTTTTAGACCGTAGTCGTGGAAGCCACCAGATTTGGTTTCATCCTATTTCCGGTAAACGTGTTGTTGTGCCCATGCACAACAAAGATATTCCTTCCGGAACGCTGTATTCTATTCTTAAACAGGCTGGTATTGAGAAAGATGAGTTATAGCACCATATGCTGTTGAGCATGCTGTTTTTGTACGGTCCAAATTCTTTCGGGCATTTTGTTGGCTTCTTTTTGCGGGGTTCATCGTTTGAAAGGGATTGAAAACCTCTCATTTGATGCCTTTGTTGCCCGATTACTTCATCTACCCAAAAACATTGAGGATGATACCTTTCAGGTTATATGAAAAACTTGTGGCAGATTCCGAACTGGATGAGATTAAAGAATATCGCAGTGCCAAGGCTCATAAAGGGAATGCCATCCCTTTTGAACAGGCTTTCAGGGAAATTGAGGATACCATAAAATGAAGTATTCTTTAAAAAATTAAAGATATGAAGCAATTCACATAGGCCAAAGAAGCCATTGGGTTATATATCGAAAGCCTCGTAGCACATAATGAACCCGTACCCGATGAGTCGAACAACGCTATCTTCGCTTAAATTTGCCTGCTGCTTACATTGACAAACGAAAATGTTCCTTACCTTTGCAGATATTTTTACGCATAATATTCACCATAATGGAACAGGATACACAACTCTTTGGGATAATCGAAAAGGAGCAGGAACGGCAACTGAAAGGCATTGAACTGATTGCCTCTGAGAACTTTGTGAGTGAGCAGGTGATGCAGGCCATGGGCTCTGTGCTGACCAACAAATATGCCGAGGGTTATCCCGGAAGAAGGTATTACGGTGGTTGTGAGGTGGTTGATATGAGCGAACAGCTTGCCATTGACCGGTTAAAAAAGATTTTTGATGCCGAATGGGCAAATGTGCAGCCGCACTCCGGCGCACAGGCCAACGCCGCCGTCTTCTTGGCTTGTCTGAAGGCGGGAGATAAGTTCCTCGGATTGAATCTCTCCCACGGTGGCCACCTTTCACACGGCTCGCCTGTGAATTTCTCCGGTTTGATGTTTGAACCCATTGCATACAGCGTGCGGGAAGAGGATCAGCGGGTAGATTACGACCAGCTGGAATCACTGGCACGCTCCGAGCGGCCCAAACTGATCATTGCCGGTGCATCGGCTTATTCGCGCGAGTGGGACTATGCTCGCATCCGCAGGGTGGCCGATGAAATAGGTGCCATCTTTCTGGTGGATATGGCACATCCGGCCGGGCTGATTGCGGCAGGGTTGCTGGAGAACCCGCTCAAGCACGCACATATTGTTACTTCCACCACCCATAAGACACTGCGTGGGCCTCGTGGCGGTGTGATACTGATGGGAAAAGATTTTGAAAATCCCTGGGGGATTACCACGCCCAAGGGTGAGGTGAAGATGATGTCGGCACTGCTGGATTCGGCTGTCTTCCCGGGCATGCAGGGAGGCCCCCTGGAGCACGTGATTGCCTCTAAGGCGGTTTCGTTTTACGAAGCACTGCAACCGGAATTCAAAACCTATCAGAGACAGGTTCAAAAAAATGCAGCCGTGATGGCCCAGGCATTTGCTGACAAGGGTTACAACGTGGTATCGGGTGGTACCGACAACCACATAGTGTTGGTGGACCTGCGAAGCAAGTTCCCCGGGCTGACCGGTAAGGTAGCAGAGAAAGCGCTGGTGGAGGCTGACATCACCACCAACAAAAACATGGTACCCTTCGATAGCCGTTCGCCTTTCCAGACCTCCGGCCTTCGCTTTGGTACGCCGGCCATCACCACCCGCGGCGCAAAAGAGGAACTGATGGGTGAGATCGTGGAATTAATCGATACCGTTCTCTCGAATGTGGAGGACACGAAGACCATTGCATCGGTCCGTCAAAAAGTGAATGAAACCATGAAACAATACCCGCTGTTTGCGTGGTAAGTAACGGCAATCATCCGTAAACAACCGTCGTGGAAAGGGTTACGGGAAATCAGACAATTGATGCAAGGAGGAATGGTTGAACTGTTCCTCTTTTTTTTGAAATGACCTTTTCAAGTGAACGCAATAAGAAATTTGCAGTAGAAATGCTGTATTGCACAAAAAACGCTATTTTTGTTATGCAGTAAAATAAAAACATGTGAATCATCACCCATGATGAAGAAAGAACCATAGAGTGAAACGGAAGACAGATACCAGTCGTTCCGGTTTGGAAATGGTTGTTGCAGGATAACAAGGGATAGTAAGGGATAAATTGAATCTGTACAAGTTTCGTAACGCAAATGAACATCCTTCAGACCGACATTCAATATATTCCCGGCGTAGGACCCAAAAGGGCAGAGATCCTGCAGAAGGAGATCGAGGTCTTCACGCTGGGCGACCTGTTGCGATGGTATCCCTATCGTTACATCGATCGCACACGGATGTATTTTGTAAGCGAGATTGACCAGTCACAGGCTTATATTCAGCTGAAGGGAAAGATCACCGCTTTCGAAATCTTCGGGGAAGGACACAAGAGGCGACTGGTGGCGCACTTCACCGACGGCACCGGCGTGGTGGAGCTGGTTTGGTTCCAGGGAATCCGCTACATCGAGAATAAATACAAGATCAACCAGGAGTATATTGTCTTTGGTAAACCCAATCTCTTCAATGGCAGGTGGAACATCCCCCATCCCGAAATCGATCCTTTTATGGATGAGTCGGACCGGCCCGAAGGGCTGATGGCGATGTACAACACCACGGAGAAGATGAAGAGCCACTATCTCAACTCCGGGGCGATGCGGAAAATCATTGGAAATGCCTTCGGGATGATCAAAGAGCGGCTGCCCGAATCGCTTTCTGCCGATGTGGTTCAGGAGGCGAAGCTGATGCCCTTCCACGATGCGGTGGAAAACATTCACTTTCCGAAGTCACCCGCTCTGCTGCGTGATGCCCGGTTCCGGCTGAAGTTTGAAGAGCTCTTTTATTTACAACTCAGCATTGTACGGTATGCCTCCGACCGGAAGGAGAAGTTAAAAGGGCTCCTCTTTCCGAAAGTGGGTCGCCACCTCAATACATTTTATAAAAAGAAACTGCCTTTCCCGTTGACCCACGCGCAGAAACGGGTCATCAAAGAGATCCGGCGAGACACAGCCACCGGTAGGCAGATGAACCGCCTGCTGCAGGGTGATGTGGGCAGCGGAAAGACGCTGGTGGCAATCATGTGCATGCTGATAGCCCTCGATAATGGCTTTCAGTCCTGTCTGATGGCTCCGACTGAAATTCTGGCGGCGCAGCATTTTGCGACTTTCTCGCAGATGCTCTCAGGAATGGAGGTGAAGGTGGCGCTGCTGACGGGTTCCACCAGGAAGAAAGAGCGGGAAGTGATTCATGCTGCCCTGCTCAGCGGCGAGATTGATATCCTGATCGGAACCCATGCCCTGATCGAGGATATTGTGCAGTTCCGCAACCTCGGCTTTGTGGTCATCGATGAGCAACACCGCTTTGGCGTGGTACAGCGGGCCAAGCTTTGGGAGAAAAGCAGTCAGCCCCCTCATGTGCTGGTGATGACCGCCACGCCCATCCCCCGTACGCTGGCCATGACGGTCTATGGCGACCTGGATGTCTCGGTGATCGATGAGCTGCCTCCGGGCAGAAAGCCGGTGCGAACCGTCCATCGCTACGATGCCAAACGGGGTGCCCTTTATCAGTTTATCCGGGAACAGATTCATGCGGGGCGGCAGGCCTATTTTGTCTATCCGCTGATCGAGGAGAGCGAGAAGCTCGACCTGAAGAATCTGGAAGAAGGGTATGAGCATATCAAAACTGCCTTTCCGGAGTTTACTGTCTGCAAGCTGCACGGGCGGATGAAGCAGGCTGAGAAAGACGAGGTGATGCGGCAGTTTGTTTCGGGTAAAGCGCAGATCATGGTCTCCACTACCGTGATCGAGGTGGGGGTGGATGTGCCGAATGCCAGCGTGATGGTGATCGAGAGCGCCCAACGGTTTGGCCTCTCCCAGCTGCATCAGCTACGGGGCAGGGTGGGAAGGGGCGCCGACCAGGCCTGGTGCGTGCTGATCACCCCCTACGAGCTTTCAGCCGATACCCGCAAGCGGATTGAAATCATGACCGAAACCAACGACGGCTTCGTGATTGCCGAAGCAGATCTGAAGCTGCGTGGCCCGGGCGACCTGGAGGGGACTCAGCAGAGCGGAATCCCTTTCAACCTGCACATTGCCGACCTGGTGCGCGACAACGCCATCCTCTTCCGTGCCCGCGAGATAGCCGAAGGTGTCATAGCCAGAGATCCCGGTCTGGAGCAGCCGGAGCACCTGGTGCTGAAGCAACAACTCAGCCGCCTGAGCGGTAACCGTTATGACTGGAGCCGGATCAGTTAAACAGCCATCCTGAAACAACTATTGCGATAATAATCATTGAACTTGATCATAGGCATTACGGTCCAGCGCATAATTGACAGATATCCGGGATTTTTTGTTGCGAATGAAAGGTAATTGGAGTGAATTGATTATTTTTGTGGTGTCCTGATATTTATTTCAATTATTTCATGAATCATTTTGTACGGGCCCTTATGACGATGAAGTATTTTTTTCTGTTGTTAATCTCATTCTTTCCTATTTCCCTTTTATCTCAAAGCGAAGATGATAACATGATTATCAGCGACCAGCAATCTACCTATACTTATATGAAGGAAGATGATAAGGTCGTGGTAAAAGAGAGACAGGCTGTCACTTATTCGTGTATCAAGAATGTTCAACCTGTCACCTTTTATCGGTTTTATGACACAAATTCAGAGATAACCAAAATCAGGGTAAAGGGCGTAAAATCTTCATCTCCAGAATATAAGACTTATACAAAGGAAAATATATTCTATGACGATTGTAAAGTTTGTCACCTTAATTTACACTTTAAGGAAACAAATGAAGTAGGTACGGTAACTTACGAAAAAAAGTATAAGGATGTATATACATTCTCATTTATCAATATCGCAGAGAATCATTTCATCAGGAATAAAACGATCCGGATCATTGTTCCGCAGTGGATGGAGATAGATATTGCAGAAAATAATTTCGATTCGGGAATTAGCAGATCAGTAACCGTAGATCCTAAATCGGGGGATACAATATATACTTTTTACATAGAAAATCAGGAAGCATACAGATATGAGGATTTTATGCCCGATTATATGCTCGCGTTTCCTGCTATTCAAATTGTTCCCCGAAGAGCAGTCATAAATAAAAAAACAGAATCGTATTTTTACAGCTTCGAACATATGTATAAATGGTGTAAGAGTAAGGCTGATCTAACCAATAATGACCATACCGTAATTGCACAACTTGCCAAAGAAATAACCAAAGACTGCGAAACCGGTCCGGATAAAATTAATGCATTACTTAACTGGGTTCAGAATAATATAAGATATGTCGCATTTGAGTATGGCATTCAGGGATTTAAGCCTGATGAAGCACAGGCTGTGATAAGAAAGAAATATGGAGATTGCAAAGGGATGTCCAATCTGTTGAAATGTTTGTTGATGGCGGAAGGATTTGATGCTCGTCTGGTATGGATAAACACTACGGAATCCGGTCGTGAATGGACATTGCCTATCCCTTCTGCCGATCATATGATATGTGCATTGAACGATAACAACGAATTTCATTTCTTAGACCCTACCGTCAAATTTATGCCTTTTGGTGAAATAGCTTATCCCATTCAGGGAAAAATAGCCATGGTGGAAGATGGCGATCATTATCTGATGCTTCGCACCCCATCGTTTCCCCCATCCCATAATAGGACTCACCTGGTAAGTCGGTATAGGATTGAAGGTGGAAGATTAACAGGCCAATCGGAGTTGTCTTTCAGCGGAGAATCCAAATATGCAATGACCTCTTCTATCCTGTATACCGGAAAAACCGATATCGGTATGTACTTGAATAATTTCCTGAAGCGCAACAATCCGGCCGATTCAATTCTGGAGATGGAAATCAAAGGGATAGAGACCGGCTCAGAAAAACTGTCTATATCTTACAAAGATCTGCGTCCTTCGTGTGTCCGGTCTTTCTCTGATGAGTTGTATATCAATCCTGATGTCTTTCAGGATTTTGCGATGTTAACCATTGATACGCTCAAAAGAAAGAATGATTATGTATTTCCTTTCAGTGAACACTATGAGAGTAGTATTCAGCTAGTAATTCCCGAAGGTTACCGGGTGGTAAATATGCCTACGGATATGGAGATACAGACAGATGATTACGCATTCAGTATTCGTTATGGTGTGAATGATGATCATATTCTGTATCATAAAGAGATTACGATCAAAAAAACAACCTTGCCGAAATCAAATTTCCGTCAATGGAATGCAGACATAGAACTACTGAGAAACGCATATTTAAGACAGATCACACTTCAGAAAATTTAAATCGGATATATTTATGACGACAAAGATTTCCGTTTTTTTTTATTTTTATTCATTCTATTCTCAATAAATGCTTTTGCCGATGATCGTCAGTCACATGCAAAAACTGTAAGGGAAATGGTTTGGGCCTGGGATAAGCCCGAGTTTAAGGATTACGAATTGCCTGCCGGCCATGAAAACGAATCGGCAGTTATTCTTGCCCGTCATCAGCACATCGAAGCAACCAGCAAAAACCGGTTCAGGATGAATGCTCTTCTGTTCGGGGATGTTAACCGCGAGTTATTTTATACGAATATCGACAGACAGATGGTCAAGATAAATGACCTGTCGGCATTGACCGAATTTGCGGAATTGTCATTCCGGGAAGAGGCTAAACTAAGCGGATATATGCGGTCAAACAAACTCAGAACAATCGTGGGTGCACGTGTGATCAAACCAGATGGCAGTGTGGCAGAGGTAGCGATCGACGAAGAGGCCGTAGCCATCACCGAAGGCAGGAAAGATAAAGACGTACTGAAGAAGGTAGCTATTCCTGGCTTGCAGGTGGGTGATATTCTGGATTATTTCGTGTGTGATGAGATGGAACTCGAAACTTATAATGTTCCGCCCGAGATATTTACCTTTTTCGGTCAATATCCCATATTAAAATATTCCATCCATTGTGAATTCGGGAATAAACTCACTGTGGAATACCGTTCCGTCAATGGCGCTCCTGAAATGCAATTGACCACAGATGCCGATAACAATTATATACTTGACGCTGAAGCAGAGAATCTGATGAAGGTACCCGCATTCGATGAAATACGTTGGTTTTCGCCTTACAGGAGTCTTCCCATGATTCGTATGTATGTGTTGAACAATTCGTCTAAATTGATATACAAATCGCCCAATGCCCGTAAAAGCGGCGTGCATGAAAATCTGCCTTATGACGAATATCTGAACGATGCCAAAACTTTTCTGGCAGCTCAGGAAAAGCAAATGTTCTGGATGAAGGAAACCAACAGGAAAGTGAAAAAAACCGTATCAGAATATATTGAAAAGCATCCGTCAATGAATAAGGAAGAACTGGCGGTATTGTTGTATGATGCATTGCGTTTTCATTGGCCGAACGACTATGCCAATTATCCGCGATTGAAGTTTAATGTCAGGCTGCAGCAACTTTTTAAAGAGCATAATGTTTCGCACAACTTTTTGTTTGTTACAAGCAGGTTTGGTGCACGAAAAGACGACGTAGTTTCAGACGAAGATATGATAACCGGTTTATTGGCAAACGATAGCCAACTGTTCTTTTTCATAAACGGATACAGATATGCCGGAGAAATCCCGTCAATCTATCAGGGGGAGACCGCTTCTACGGTTGAGGTCGTAAAATATGCCATGAATAAGAAGTATGGTATAGAAGGTAGTCAGGGACAATATGAAATTCCGGAGTCAAAAACCGATGATAATCTCTTAACCTCAGCGATTAAAGTAAATCTCTTTGCCAATAATCTACTACAGTTGAATGTGACACGTAATCTCAAGTGTACCGGCAGCATGAAAGAAGACTATTGGCCGTTGGTGCTTTATGAAGATTGGGATAAAGAAATGAGGCAAAAGCTGGGGATAGGACAAACGTTGCTGGAAGAGTTACAGGAAAACAAATCAACCCGTAAACACATTGATGAATATGTCTCGGCATTGGAGAACCACAGGAAGAATCAAAAAGAGAATGTCGAACTGGAACTTACAGCATATCATGGACAAAAACCGGATAAGATCACAGACTATTCTTTCAGTGCGACAGGTACGACTGCTGACTGTCCTGCATTGGATTATACAGTATCCTATACCGTAGACGGGTTGGTGAAAAGTGCGGGAGACAACCTTATCCTCGACATAGGCAGACTGATAGGGCAACACTGGGAGCCGGATGAACGGGATGAAAAACGAAATATAGACGCCTATCTGCCGTCATCCATGCGGTTGAATTATAACATTGAGATAGAAATTCCCGAAGGATATGCCGTTGAGGGATTAGATGCATTATCTTCAGACTATTCAAACGATTACGGCGGATTTCACGCCGGTTATAGGTTTGAAGGGAACAAGCTCTTCGTATCGGTACATAAGATATATGAAAAGTCGTATGTTCCGGTTGATCAATGGAACGAAATGCTTCTGATCGCAAGGAAAACGAACGATTTTCAGGCAAAGACAATTATTCTCAAAAAGTTATAGCACGAAAATACAAAACCGGATCCGGTTCTGCAAACGCTGGCTGGCACCCCAGAGAAGACGTGTGCCAGGCATGGCAACTAAGTTATGTAGTTATCAATCCATTCTTTTTACATTTCTCCAAAAATCGTATCTTTCTTCTATAAATTCCCCAATTCACGCACACGAACAGAACAAAGTGAAGTGAGGTAAAACGCTCAATTTTTATGGGTCTGTGTAAATGTATAAACTTTTATGTATATTTGTTGCAATGAAAAAAATAAAAACCTTTACGTATTGTAACCGAAAATCCCGCGTTTTATAACAACAACTCAGCCGCCTGAGCGGTAACCGGTACGACTGGAGCCGGATCAGTTGAAATATATGGACACGTGTGGGGAACATAGGCTCACCCTTTAGGGTAAAGTTATTAAATTAATACAAAAAACCAAACATCCATAATGGAATTTTGTTTTGAAAACCGTATTCAATATTGTCGGCGACTACAAAAGCGTTTTTAGTATTTTTTATCTGCTCGTCGCTCTTGCTTTTTCCGCCAATTTCAAAGGTGAACTTATCGTCCACCACAAAGTCGCCGCTATCCACATATTCAATTTTGTGTTTGTAGGATAACTGATTGAGGAAGAATGTTTCCCGGATGTTGCCAATATCAGTGTTCGCTGATACCAGCGCAAAACTGATATTTGAATTTTCCAGATATATTTTATCCGGTTTTTGCAGCTTGTTTACACCGTCGGCGTCTTTGTAGAGATGCTTTATCAATCCCGCTTCCTCAAGATAGTGTAAATAGTTAATAAAAGTAATTCTTTCTATACCGATCCGTTGACTTAATTTACTAACATTTGGAATAAATGGAACCGATTCGGCGACAATTTGCAACAGTTGCTTTATTTTTTTTATATATGCGACTTCAACGCCCCTCAACAGAGGCAGTTCTACCTCCAGAACCATATTGACGATTTCCTCAACCCGGTGGAAATATAGTGCCGGCGCTTCGCCAAAAAACGGATAATACCCGTGTCGTAAATAGTTGGAGAAATGTTCCAGCGGTTTGATTTGACGCAACACTTCGGATGAAATAGAACGCTGATTATTTAACAAATCTGACAGATTTACAATCTCAAAGCTTGTTTTGAAATTCATATTAAGATATTCCCTGAACGAAAGTCCCTGCATATAATAAACCACAGCTCGCCGGCTTAAATCAACTTTTGAGTTAAGAATTTCAAGCATCGACGAGCCTGTAAATACTACTTTCAGGCTGGGAAAATCGTCGTAGATATTTTTAAGCTCAACCGACCAGTTCGGATATTTATGAATTTCGTCGAGAAAAAGATTTTTACCACCACGTTTTGAAAATGTATCGACTAATTCCACCAATTTATGTTCCGAAAACCAGATATTATCAGCGCTGACATACAAAGTGTGTTCATCGCCATATAGATTCTGCTTGATATATTGTAGCAAAAGCGTAGTTTTTCCCACACCTCGCGGACCAATAATTCCGATAAAACGATAGTTCCACTCGATTTCTTCCATTATGCCGCGGACAAAGTCAAGTCTTGTTTGCTCCACTTTCTGAGCTGATTTTTCCAATAAACCCTCCATATAAATCAATTTTGCGTATTCGACTATACAAAGATAGTGGTTTTTTGATTACTCTACTATACAAAAATAGTGATTTTTTGATTATTCGACTATACATAATGAAAAACAGGTTTTTTTGCAAATATTTCATTGTTGCCATTATTGCTGTAGTCTTTGTCTTTCACTGTACTGAGATTTCCATTTTTACTGCATTTCTAATTTCCGGTAACAAACGGGAAACAACTGCCTGTCGGGAGAAGATATAAAGATGAGGTGAATAACATACTGGGGACACAGGAATAACCCAGACCCATGATGATCTACACGTTGAAAAGGTCGGCGTTGAAGACCACAAGGATATCCTCACTCCAATCGGACCGTATTTAACGAACCTTTAAGACAACTTTGCCCACATGATTTCCTTCCTTCACATAAGCATGTGCTTTTTCCACATCCTCGAGCATGAATATTCGGTCAATGATGGGTTTGATTTTGCCTTCTGTAAACAGGGGTAAAACTTTTTGCACAAAGCGGCTGGTCAACATCGATTTTTCGGCGGTGGAACGAAGGCGCATCATGGTGCCCATTAATTTTCCTCTTTTGATCATCAAAAGCTGCAATGGCAATTCTACTTTATTACCTCGCAAAAGACCAATTTGCACGATTCTACCCTGAGTGGCCAGAACCTGAAGGTTGGAAAGCAGATAATCACCGCCGACCGGATCCAGAATGACATCCATTCCTTTAGGGCACAAATCAGGAAGAATCTCGGAAAACATTTCCTGATCATAAGCGATAGGACGTGACAACAGACCTAAACTTTTTAGCCGCTCGGTTTTTCGGCTGCTTGCCGTGCCAAATACGTTTAATCCCCAGGCATTGGCCAATTGGATCGCTGCCGTACCCACACCACTGGCCGCGGCATGAACCAAAATGGTCTCGCCAAAAGCAGTATCTGCCTGTATCAGCGCATCATAGGCTGTAAAAAATACTTCAGGAATCGCCGCGGCTTCCACAAAATCCAGACTTTGCGGAATTGGCATAAGCATGCTTTCGGGAACGATGGCTTTTTCCGCATATCCACCCCCCGGTAACAGGGCGAAAACCCGATCGCCCCTTTTCCACGTTGTCACGCCCTCGCCCACTTGAGCGATGATGCCCGCACATTCCAGTCCGGGAATTTCCTTTCCATTCATTTTATAATCGCCGGGATATTGCCCCAGGACCTGTAAAATATCGGCGCGATTAACCGATGTTGCATGAACATCGATACAGACATGCCCATGAGGGCAAGGCAGATCGGAGATTTCCTGCATGACAAGCCTTCCCCTTTGCTGCTGACGATCTATTATTACTGCTTTCATATGCTATTCCAAATCTACAATTCCGTATGCCAAATTGCCAATTTAAATAAAAAACAAAGCGCTGATAAGAATATTTTATCAAACGCTTTGCCATGTATAAGATTTCACCTGTTTTTGTGATAATAAAAAAGCAATCCTATTCTTACGGGAACATGAAAGTACAAAAAGTTTCTCAAATAATCACCCTTTTTCGGGAATTTCTTTCTATTCTTCGTCTATTTCTCCTGTTTCCAGGTCGGTAACATAGCGGCTCCCTGAAATTTCGATGGTAGCTTCCCCGTTGCCGGTGAAGGTAATCGTCCCTTCATAGCTGAACGAACCGCGTCCGCTGCCGCCTGTCATGGTGAAATGAATGGTACCGTTGTCGATTTCCTTAGGTTCCTTTTCAACAGCAACATTCACAAGCTCGAATTGAATGGTGGTCTGACGGTTTGCCTGGTTACGGATTTTTGACTCGAACCCGCCGCTTCGTTGCCATGTACCGTTTATCAGGTACATATCGGAAGTATTTTCGATGTCTGTGATTTCAAAATCACCGCTCACCGAGTGTGTGGAACCCAATCGGGGTGCATCGAATGTACCGTTATAGCTAAAGCTTGCATCCAGCATAACCGGGTTCTCCGACTCATCGCACGACAGCGCGTAATGGTAAGTTTTGGTGTTATTATAAGTAATTAAACTGGTTCCGGCAGAGGTGACGATGGTTGTGTCAGCCGATTCTCCACAACTCAGTCTTCCCTCATTAACCGCCTCGCTGGCAAGTGTGGCGGTAGTTTCAATATCCGCCGTAATACCGGATGTTCCTTCTGACAAACTATAAGCCACCATTTCGGCTGCTTCTGCTTCCGTAGCCGGTTCATCAGCTATCGATTCGTCATCCTTTTCACAGGAACTGAGAATTGACATTCCCGAAAGGGTAATGATACCCGCTAATAAAAGATTTCTTGTTTGCATACTGTTTTATTTTTTAAAATCCAGTTCAAACGTACTCCATCTGTGCCGCATGATGGAAAACTTTTCAACGAACGGCACATTCTTTTACACCAATTACCTGACGGGTCAATAAACGGGATATTTGATTGGAATGTGGGGGATTTCCGCTATCGTCATCAATCAATCATTACGATAGTCCATCTGTTGTGGGCTCATAGTAGCTATTTCATTCATCGAGTTTCCCGACGACTTCATAAGCCGGTTTTTCAATATTTACCTGCTTATAAATGACGCCGTTGTATTCCATGAAAGGTTTGCCGTCGATTTCTATTTCAGCGGCATCGGAGGGAAGTGTGGAAACAATGGCGCCTACGGGAGGATCGGCGACCACGTATTCCTTGCTGACTTCATCCAGCATGTAAAAAATTCCACCGGCATAAAAGAAAACACCGGGACCGACAACTACCCGAACGTAACCGGCAGGCAATGCCGCAATCCGGATGCCCACGGGCGGCGCCGTGCGGATATAAACCCCGTTGCGGGACACATAAAATACCCCGCCATGATAATAATAAGGAACATTCCGGTAACGGATAACAACAGCCTGCCGTGGCAGTTGAGTAACTGTCCTTACTAGGGGTTTTTTGCGGTAAACAACTGTTCCGCGGGGCCCTTGTACCACTGTGCGGCGAGGCGTGTTGACCACCCTTCGTTGTGCATATGCCTCTGAAACATCACCCAATAAAACGGCGATTAAAATAAATACAATATATTTTGCTTTCATAATTTTTATGTTTTTTAAATTACTTGTTAAATTGTTCAAATCCAACCTGTTACTTTCGTTCTTTGGCCATCTCCCTTGCTTGTTTTTGCAGTTCTTTCCGGTTGTCGAGGTAAAGCGCAAACTGTTTTTCATCCAGCAGCATTTTAAGCTTTTTGTCTTTCTCTTCCGATATTTTCCTGGCCGCTTTCAGTTTGTTTAGATTGCCGTTAATGCCCTTGACTTTTTCCATTTTCAGCGCATACTCCAGGTTCAGTGAGTCAACTTTTACCAGTTGCGAATCGTTTAACTGCAGGTTTTCTTTCATCCATTCCGTTTGCATTTGGGCGCGTTCTTCGGGCGAAAATTGCATCCCGAAATTCTGGGCAAATGCGCCCAACGAAAAAAGGGTAACACAAATACCTGTTAAAATTATTTTTCTCATAATCATTGTTTTTATTACGGCTTAAAAATAATTCAATCCCGCTTACCAAAGAATTTTTTTCATCGAACGACAGAATAAATTCAACAAACGACCGGCCGGTTCAACCTATGAGCATTGAATAGATTCGAACGGGATCTTCCTTCATGGCCCGATCCGATTACCGGTCCATCCATCGCTTAAAAACTGCGGCCTTGTCCTTACCAACAATAGGCTTTTCTTCCGGGGGGGGGTTCAACTCAAGTACCAGTTTGCCCTGAAACCAGTTCGTCGTAGTTGGTATCCAGATTTTTTTCCTGTATGAACTTTTGGCTGTAGTTGTCGTATTTCTGAAAAGCTTCCTCCAGTTCCTGTGCTTCAACAGGTTTGAGAAGGTAATCGAGGCTGTTTATCTTAAAAGCACGGATGGCATATTCGTCGTAGGCCGTCACAAAAATAATCAGACTTTCGATGTTCACCTCCTTCATGATATCGAAGCTCACCCCATCCGAGAGTTGAATGTCGAGCAGAACAATTTCCGGATGCGGGAATGGCTTTATGCCAATCCCGATGTCACCCTCGCTACCTTCAATGTCGATATTCTGAATTTTATGACCGGCTGTGATTTGTAAGCGATATTTCAATACTATCCTTACTTATCTCTTTAATAAAATCATCACCCTCATAATAATATTTTGTTGGGTACGGATGAGTTTCTATAATTGGATACTTTATATTAACCTTTGCGTACAATTTCAAATTGTCAAAAACGTTATCACTAAACTGGTCGGAAATCAGTAGTAAATCAATATCAGACCATTCGTTTGTCATATTTTTTGCAGCAGATCCGAATAGAAATACTTTATGAAAAGTCAATCCAAGTGATTGGCAATCATTTACAAATGATTCTGCTGTTTTTATTGCAGTTTCTTTAGTAACCATAATCTTAGTTTGTATCGTTCGAAAGTTAGTAATAGTTTATCACAGAATGATCACGAACCTGTAAATTTTTTTGTATTTTCATACCCAAAAACTATTCGCCTGTTTATTTTGTTTTATATCACTAGAACAGGTGAATTTTTTCAGCAGCATATAGTAGGTAGTCATGAAGAGCAATTTTTGCTTTTTTCATTAGTACACCTAATCTTATGTTAGGTCAATACAAATGGAGGGAAAACTATGAAAGCAGAGTTTACAGCAATTATCGAGCCGGCCCCGGAAGGCGGATATTGGTCTATTTGCCCAGAAGTCCCTGGAGCTAATGGACAAGGAGAAACAGTTGATGAAGCAAAAGAAAATTTGCGTCAGGCCATTGAATTGATCATGCAAGATCGAAGAGAAGATATTCTACGTGGTTTGCCTGACGATGCAATCCAAGATAAGGTTATTATTGCGTGAAACGCAGAGATTTAGAACGAATGTTGCGAATAGCCGGTTGTTATCTTAAAAGAGAAGGGGCTTCACACTCGCTATGGATTAATCCAAAAACTGGTGTCATAGAGGCAGTGCCTCGTCATAATGAGATCAAAGAACCTTTAGCAAAGAAGATATTGAAAAACCTAAATGCAGAATAAATTCAACAAACGACCGGCCGGTTCAACCTATGAGCATTGAATAGATTCGGTTATTGGTTGAAATTTTACGGAATTTGGTTTAAAAAATTTATCTTCATGCTTTCTGTTTTCATATTTTTGAAATGAGTTTGTTGCCGGTTGGCAGTAAAAGGTAAAAAACAGAAATTCAAAAAAATGAAGCAGTTATTCAAATTCTTTCTGATACTGGGAGTTGGAACCATTCTTCTTTCCCGCTGTGAACGGGATCTTCCTTCATTACCCGATCCGGAGAAAAAAGTTGTGATAAAACCCAACGACTTTCTTTCAGGGGAAAATTACGACCAGTTAACGGTGGAAATAGTCAGTGTAGAGGGATACCAACCTACAGGTGAGACGATCAATAATCTAAAAGCATTTCTGGAATCCCGGTTAAACAAGAGTGAGGGGATAGTGTTGGCCCCCGCCTTAGTCCCTTCGCCGGGTAAAGCGGTCTATTCGCTCGATGATATCAAAGAAATTGAACAGGAATACCGGACGCAATTTCCTGATCCGGAAGAAAAAAAGCTGACGGCATGGTTTTTCTTTGCCGATGCCGATTACGCCGAAAACGAGGACGACTCAAAAGTACTTGGTATCGCGTATGGCCCCACTTCCATGGTTATTTTCGAAGAAACGATCCGGGAATTCAGCGGAGGGCGCGGTCAACCGTCAATACCCGTACTGGAAACGACGGTCACGGAACACGAATTTGGCCATATCCTGGGTCTGGTCAATAACGGTACAAAAATGGTTGTAAACCACCAGGACGACATAGCCAACGGAAAGCACTGCGACAATCAGGATTGCCTGATGTACTGGGCTGCCGAGCACAGCGGTCCGCTTATTAACTTTTTAACCGGTGGAAAAATCCCGCCGCTGGATCAAAACTGCCTGAATGATTTGAAAAATAACGGCGGAAAGTGAAGAACTTTTTTTATTTTCGTTCTCATAAACAGTTTCATTTCGGCAGCAAAAGAAACATAATGTAAATTCAATTTTTATTGTTTTCAAAGATATTCATTATTTTTGTAGTTGAATTTACTGTGCAATTGTATACTATGAGTATAGAAAATAGAAATAAACTTAACTATTTGCTTCAGAAAAAGAATGCTGGCGGTCTGTATTTTTCTGCATGGCTGAAAGAAAATGGCTATTCTGACCAATTGTTGAAAAAATATAGAGATTCGGGCTGGCTTACTTCTTTATCTAAAGGTGTAATGTATCGCACCGGAGATAAACTGCGTTCTTTTTCAGTGTTGGAAAGTTATAATGAACAGTTGAAAAAAAACTACCATGTGGCGGCTCACTCTGCTTTAGAATTTTCAGGTTTTAATCATTATGTTCCTATGGGCAAACCGTTGTTAATGGTTGGACATCCCAAACATGAATCCGTTCCTTCCTGGATGTTGAAGGATGTTTTTGACTACTCCTTGAAGTTTTTTTCAACTGAAACATTTTCTAAACCACAATTGGTAACATTAAGTTCTGAATATCCTCATGTACAAATATCAGTTTCTGAACAGGCTTTCCTTGAATGCTTATTATTGACGCCGAAATATTATTCCTATATGGATTTATTTTATATCATGGAGCAACTGACAACTCTTCGTCCGCAGGTTTTACAATTAATATTGGAAAATACGAGTAATATCAAGGTCAAAAGGATGTTCCTTTATATGGCTGAAAAAGCCGGTCATTATTGGTTTGATTCGCTTGATATAAGCAAAATGCATTTGGGCACGGCAAAGCATAAATTAGTAGAAAACGGAGTTTATGTATCCAAATATAAAATAACGGTACCCAAGAGGACAAAGAACTTTGTGCTAAAGCCCAATCTGAATTTAATATGCGGTGTATGGCTCAAATAGTTTCATTCACGCAGAGTTGTATGGTGGAAAAATTGCAGCAGCTCTAAGTCGTCAGCATCCACGCGATTTATTCGATTGTAAATACATGCCTCTTGATTTACTTGAACAGGCAAAAGAAGGACTTATCTTTAATTCAATGGAAGTTGCTTAATATAAATAAACTAAAAGCTCAGAATCCCGTAAAACATCATCATGAAATGAAGAGGTTAAAAGATTTTTTTGGATGAATTGTGATAATCCGTGTTGGTGAATATAAAAAGCGCCTCCTTGCGGGGGCGCTTTTTTGGGTTTTCCCAACACAATGCACTGAACGATTAAGCCATGTATTCGGCGCCGGGATTACGCAGGCTATCAGTGATGCTGATGGTAATAATGCCTGAACGTGTAAATCCCCGCGGCCCTTCGCAGCCTTCGCCAAATTTTTTTTATTCTTCTTCTACTTCACCTGTTTCCAAATTGGTAACGTAACGGTTTCCGGAGATTTCAATGATGGCTTCCCCGTTGCCGGTGAAGGTAATCGTTCCTTCATAGCTGAACGAACTGCGTCCGCTGCCGCCTGACATGGTGAAATGAATGGTACCGTTGTCGATTTCCTTGGGTTCCTTTTCAATAGCCACATTAACAAGCTCGAATTGAATGGTGGTCTGACGGTTTGCCAGGTTTCCGATTTTGGACTCAAACCCGCCGGTTCGTTGCCATGTTCCGTTGAACAGGTACATATCGGAAGTATATTCAATTTGCTTGATTTCAAAATCACCGCTCACCGAGTGCGTGGAAGCCAGGCGAGGGGCATCGAATTCACCGTCATAGCTAAAGCTTACATCCAGCATAACCGGGTTCCCCGACTCATCGCATTCCAGCGCATAATGGTAAGTTTTGGTGTTATGATAGGTAATCACGCTGGTACCTGTAGTAACCATGGTGGTATCTGCCGATTCACCACAACTTAGACTATCAACCGCCACGTTGGCAAGTGCGGCGGCAGTTTCAATATCCGATGCAGTACCGGAGGTTCCTTCAGACAAACTATAAGCCACCATTTCGGCTGCTTCTGCTTCGGTAGCCGGTTCATCAGCTATCGATTCGTCATCCTTTTCACAGGAACTGAGAATTAACATTCCCGAAAGGGTAATAATACCCGCTAATAAAAGATTTTTTGTTTTCATTGTTTTTTAATTTTTTGAAGTTGATGGTTATTAAAAATCGTTCTCTTTTAGGTGGGCCAGAATGGTTTCCAGCCGGTTAATCCATTCTTTCCGAAAGTTTTCCACTTTTTGGATTTGTTCCGGAGTAAGAATAGTTTTCAATTCGGTGACTCGCTTTTGGTTGAGTGCCAGCAGTTCGTCGATGTTTTCGGTGATCGCATCTTTCCCTTTCAGGTAGGGCTGGATCAACTCAGCATATTTCACGTTAATCTGTAAGGCTTGTTCGGCCTGGGCTTCATCCATGTCCAGCCTATTTTTCAGGACCATGGTAACAACATGGGCACGGGTTTCCGGACTATTCCTGAACATATCACGGAGAGAGGCTTGCCTGCCCGGCGCAAAACTGCTTAACGTAATGATTACAAGCAGTGCTGCTGTTCCAATAAAAATGTTTCTTGTTTGCATACTGTTTTATTTTTTAAAATCCGACTCAAACGTACTCCATCTGTGCCGCATGATGGAAAACTTTTCATCGAACAGCACATTCTTTTACACCAATTACCTGACCACTCAATAAGCGACTCGTTGAACATTTTTGCCTTTTGTTGAAGTTAAAATGGCGTTGGTTTAAACGGTTCTGCCAGAATTGCTTAATTTTGTAATTTTGAAGGATGAAGAAAATGCTGTTACATATTAGCGTATGGTTAGTCTTTGCCTATTTCCTGTATATTTCCTTCGCGTTGTTTTTGCCCTGGGAGATGGCTGCCGGCAGGGCTCTTGCCGGCATTTCGCTCATCGCCGGTATGTTCTATGCTTCGGGGTGGGGGCTGGCAACCCAATTTCTGGTCAAACGCAAGCAATATGTTTTGTTCGGCGTGTTTGCCGTTTTGTTATGTATCCTGTTTTCAATATTACGGGTCCAGATACTGGGTTTGTTTCCGGAATCCGTACCGTCTTTTACCGGCCGTGGGCCAAGAGAATTTTTGGAATCGGAAGGTTTGACCCCGCGCGGAAACTTGTTTCTAAACAGACGTCCTAACCGTGGCAGCGCTCCCTATGGAATTAGCTTCCTGATAAACCTACTTATCTTGTTCATCGCGACCTTGTTCAGGCTGTACGAACATCAGGCGTTGAAAGAGCAGGAGA